>NZ_JBEYYT010000006.1:0-66119 GCF_040645715.1 Spirillospora sp. NPDC046719
CCGCCGCGCCGCCGTCCGGGACGCCCGGGACGATCGCCCGGCCACCCCGACGTCGGACGGGTCCGGGGGCGCCGGGCGGGCGCGCGGTTCCTCCGAGACGGGCTCGAACAGGGCGTTCGCGTCCAGGTACGAGGCGCTGGGCAGCCCCGGGTCGATCGCGAGCTGCCAGTCCGGATGCGGCCAGTGCCGGGACAGCTCCGACAGCGTCGCCTCCCGGTGGTGGACGGCCTGCCCCTGCAGTGACCGGTCCATCGCCTCGGGCGAGGTGAACGCCAGCACGAACGTCCCGTCGCCGAACTGCGCCGTGGCGAACCGGTGCTCGGCGGTCGGGTCGCCGGACGCGGGCAGGTACAGGGTGGCGCGCGCCAGCAGCCGCAGGTACGCCTGCTGGTCGCCGCGCTCGCGCGCCTCGGCGAGCGCGATCTCCAGGGCGGTTCCGGACGGACGCTCCGCGCGGGGCGCGTCCTGCGCGGCGGGACGGCTCTCGGACTCGGGCACGGCCAGCGGGATGCCCAGGCCGGGAAGGGCCAGCGGCCCGCCCTCAGGCCCCGTCTTGCTGGCCTGATAGACGAGCCCTAGCGGGGAGTCGATCCGGTAGACGTCGCGGAAGGCGCCGACCATCTGGCCCGCGAGCATCGCGGCGCACTCCAGCAGTTCGGCGGGTGCGCGGTTGCCGCGCTCGCGCCAGGTGTAGCGGTTCCACCAGTTCCGCCGGTCCTCGCCGTCGGGCGGCTCCCAGCCGAGGGTGGTGAGGCGGCGCTCCTGGCGGGGCGCGAGCGGGCGGGGCAGGAACGCGCTGCCGACCGCCTCGGCGTCCAGCCCGCCTTCGATCCGCATGGCCTGCACGTACGGCAGTCCGCTGGGCCCCTGCACGATGAGGAACGACCTGACGGGGAGCCGTGACAGCTCGAGGGTCAGCCGTTTGTCGAAGTCGTTCCAGTCCACTCGGGGTCCACTCTCGCGTCCGGGGGTGGGATTGCCTTACCCGACGGTAGCCGAACGCTCCCTCACTCGGCCCGGGGAGCCGGGACGGCGTCGGTCCGCGCCGGGCTCCAGACGCCGCCGATGGCGTCGTAGACCGCGACGGGGGTCTCGTCGTCGTCTCCGGTGGAGCGCCACAGTCGGGTGCCGTGGGGCGGCTGCATCGGAATACCTGCGGGCGGTTGCGCCACGGTGTGTTGCGCGATGGGCTGCTGCCCGGCCGCCCGGACGTCGGGCAGTTGCGTGTCGGGCTGTACCTGAGGCCGCACGTCGGGCTGCCGCGCCTCAGGCAACTGCGTCTCGGGCTGTGCCTGAGGCCGCACGTCGGGCTGCGGTGTTCCGACCTGCTGCGTCCCAGGGGGCGCCGCCGGAGGCTGCGGTGCCTCGGGCTGCACTACTTCGGGCTGAGGTGCCTCGGGCTGCACTGCTTCGGGCTGCACTGCTTCGGGCTGCGCTGCTCCAGGTTGCGGTGCGCTGGGCTGGTGCGCGTCGGGTTGCGGCGCGCCGGGCTGGTGCGTTTCGGCGGGCTGGTGCGTCTCGACGGGTTCGGCTTCGGCGGGCGTCCCGTCCGTAGGGGCGCCCAGGGGAGCGGCCACGGACGGCCCGGGTGCGGGCTCCGGGGTCTCCGGCTTGGCCCTGCCCAGGTCCGGTGTACCGGCCTCCAGGGCCGCCCTCAGCTCCTCCGCCGTGTAAGGGTCTATCGCGGTACCGGAGTCGTCGTGGAAGTCGTCGGTTCTGGCCAGTCCGTTGACGCCGTGGATCCCGTTGAGGGAGGGCAGCCCGTTCTGCGCGGGCGAGCCGTTGGCGGCGGACGAACCGTTGACGCCCTGGGGTGGCCCAGGGACGCCGGGGAACCCGGGCACGCCCGAACCGTTGACCGCGGGTGAAGGGCCGCCCGCGACGGCGCCGGGCCCGGCCAGCGCGCCCGGATCGACCGTCCCGTACGGGTTGGGGGCCTCCGGCGCGGCCGAGGACGTCTCCCGCTGGGCGGCCTCCAGGCGGCCGAGCGCGGACGCGTCCAGCAGGACCTCGCTCGGCAGGCCGGGGTTGACGGCGAGCTGCCAGGACGGGTCCGGCCAGCCGGCCGCCAGGAGCGCGAACGACGTGCGCCGGTAGAGCGGATGCTGGTCGCCGGTACGGGCGAGCGCGCCGGGGGACGTGTACAGCGTGACGTAGGTGCCGGTGCCGATCGTGATGGTCGGCAGTTCGGCGCGGTCGGGGTTCTCCACCGCGTGCGCCGTGGCGGGGAGCACCAGATCGGCGCCCGCCAGCAGGCTGAAGTAGGTGGCGTGGTCGCCGCGCTCCTTGGCCTCGGCCAGGCGCGGTTCGAGGAGGTCGGCGTCGGTGCCGGGGACCCCGGGCGGAGGCAGCGGCATGGGCGGGCCGGCGGGCGGCGGGCCGGGCGCCGGGCGCGTGCTCTCCGGCAAGGGCTCAGGCGGCGGGATGGCGGCCGACGAGCGGCGCTTGCTGACGCGCGACGGGTCGGCGGTCTCGATGCCGAAGTCGAGGAGCTCGATGAGGCCGTTGCCGTGCCGGTGGAACGACTCGTACACCAGGTCGGAGGGGCGCCGGACGCCCTGGACGTCGCGCAGCGCGGTGACCATCACGTCGGCCAGCCGCGAGTAGTCGCCGCCGGCGACCGACCGCATCCCGCCGGGGGTGCCGGCCTCGGGCAGCTCGGTCCACCAGTTGCGGGGCGCGGGGTCGGCGGGCGGGCGCCAGCCCGCGTCGCTCATGACCTCCTCGTCGGCCGGCGTGAGCAGCAGCGGCCCGTCGAGGAAGTTGTTGCTGACCGCCTCGGCGTAGAGCCGGTCGGGCTCGCGCATCGCCTGGACGTAGTGCCGGCTCTCGTCGCGTTCGCGCACGATGAGGATGGTGTCCCGGTCGAGACCCGCCAGTTCACGGCCCAGCCGGCGGGCGAACTCGGACCACTCCAACAAGATCACTCCCTACGACCGGGGGCGGCCCCGGGCCCCCGCGAGACCATGCCCGGGATCCGATGATTGTCGCCGGGGACGCCGCGCGCAAACCAGGAGTTCACTCGGGCGGAGGTTCGTGACGCAGCACACGCAGCGCCTCCCGGAGGGCGTCCGCGTCGTCGCCGCAGCGATCGAGGACGCCGATGAGTCTGTGCAGGATCTCGTGGCGTTCGTAGCCGATGTCGAGCAGTGCCTGCGCGGTCTCCCACAGCTGCGGCGGGTCGCCCCGCCACAGCCGGTCGGTGAGCCTCTCGTGCGCGTCGAGGTGCTCCTCGTCCGCGCCCGGGTGCTCGAACTCCAGGATCACGCGCCGGTCGTCGGGGTCGGAGGGGTCGAGCGTCGACAGGTCGATCGAGCCGTGCCGCCCGGAGCGCCGGTGGGTGCCGGACAGGAACGGCAGCGCGAACGCCCGCCGGGGGAGCGCCTCCAGCTCCCCGTCCGGGAGGAGGCGGGCGACGAGGTCCCGGTCGAGGCCGAAGGCGGACGGGTCGCGGTACGCCTCGGCGAACTTCGCCGTGGCGTCCCACACCGCGTCCAGCGTCGCTCTGACGCCCTCCTCGGGGAGGCCCGTGCGCTTGCCGGCCCATCGCACCCAGGCGGCCAGCACGTGCGGTACGGCCTCCTGCTCGGCGGGGGACAGGAGCACCTTGCGCGGCAGCCAGTCGAGCAGGAACATCTCGCATTTGATCGGGCTGACCCGCAGCGGCCGCCCGAAATCGTGCGTGCAGCCGTAGGCGATGATGCGGTCCACGCAGCGGCTGGCGGCCGACAGGTCCGACAGCCCTTCCGCCTCGTCCGACGCGAGGAACCGCGCGGCGATCGTGGCGCGGCGGTCGCGCCCGTACACCGGAGGCTGCGGCAGGCGCCCTCCCGGCGGGAGGATCCCTATGCGCGCGCGCACGAAGGCGTGGTATGAGCCGAAGTTGTCGTTCACCGGCGGGTCGGCCGTGTCGTTGGTGAGGGCGAGGGCGCTCTGCAACAGCGCCTTGGTGTCGCGCGGGTCGAGTTGCTCGAACCGCATCAGGGCGTTGTCGCGGCCCTCGCGGCGGCAGTGGTCGAGGAGCTTGTCGACCTGGGACGACACCCACGCGTCCCGGACCATCCCGGAGGCCGGGGGGCGCGCGGCGCGCAACGCGGGCGGCGCCGCCGAGGGGAACGGGGCGTCGGCGTACTGGACGGCCCCGGCCTTGTTCCGGTCCACCAGGACGACCAGGGCGTGCCGCTCGGCTCCCCCGTAGGTGTAGGTGCAGACGATGGAGTCCTGGTCGCCGTACACGTCGCGCGACACGAAGCACTCGTCCGGCGTGACCATGCCGACGCGGTCGGCCCATCCGGGGCGGGCGACGCCCCGCTCCATCAGCTCCAGCGCGGCGCGCTCGGCCTTGGCGGCCTGCCGCGGAGTGCCCAGGTAGGCCATCCCGGTGAGCAGCGCCAGCGCCGCCGGGGTCGCGGCGCGCGCCGCGTGGTCCACGAGCGCCTCGCCGATGACCACCTCGACGTCTCCGGCGGACACCCGGTGCCCCCACCACGACCCGAGGATCTCGCTGACGATCAGCTCCGCGTCCAGCGGGCTGCGCACGGCCAGCAGTTCGCGGGCGTGCCGCAGCATCCCGTCGAAGATCTCGGAGACCTCGCCGGGCGGTGCCGTGCCGTCCCGCGCCGGATCTCCGGACGGGGAGCGGCGGCTGCGAGGACTCACGGGCCCAGTTTCTCAGATCCCGCGGTGTCGCGTGTGCGTAAGGCGCGGGACCGGCGGGCGGGGGCGCGGGGGCGGCGGGGGTTCGGGCGCGGGACGGGCGCGTGGCTCAGCCGTCGACCCCGGTGCCCTGGGTCCGCCCTGAGGGCGGCTCGGATTTCAGCATGCCGACGAGGTGTTCGCGCGCCATGCGCTCCACGCGCGCGGGCGTCGGTTCGAGCCCCAGGTGGGCCATGCACGCCTGGACGTCGGCGACGCACTGGTGCACCGCGTCCGAGGAGAAGTGCGAGAACTCGCCGGTGAGCCGCCGCGTGAGCGCGTCGCGGGTCTCGCTCCGGTGATCGGCCAGTGCAGGCATCTGCGTACACCTCCGCGCACAGGGTTCCGGCGGGCGGGGACGCCGCCGGCCGAGACGAAGCGCGCGGGCTCCCGTTTCGGGGCGTCCGCCCGAACCTCGCCTCGATGTCTCATTCCAGCGCGTTCACCGGGAGAGTCAAGACATACCGGGCCGTCGTTTCGTAAATTCCGGATGACCTTCTCCGCACGCGCCGGCGGCCGCCTCCCCGGACCCTCCGCCGGATGGGCCGTCCGGCGTCCGGGCGGCGATCCGTTGGACGGCGTCCACCCAGCCCGGATGGTGCCGCGCGGCCCAGCCGCGGTCGACCCGGCCGGTGAGCATCCCGCCGAGCGCCCCCGGGTCGCGGAGCGCCTCCCAGAGGTGCCCGACCACGACGATGAGGATGATGACGAAGAGCCAGTCGTGCACGAACGTGGCGCCGGTGCGCCAGCGGTCCGGCCACGGCCCGGGGAACGTCAGCACCTCGCCGGTGCCGAGCATGACGAGGATCGCGCCCGCCGTGAACGCCGCGTTCAGCTTCTGCCCGGCGTTGAACTTGCCCACGGGCAGGATGCCCCTGCCCCGCCGTACGGCTCTGCGGTCGCCGCGCTTGAGCCACTCCCAGTCATGCGGGGCGAACCTGTTGAGGTGCTGTAGGTCGGCCCTGAAGGCCCTGGAGGCGAGCCCTAGGACGATGGGGACCGGCAGCGCGAAACCGCACCACACGTGGACGGTCTTGACCAGCTCGCGGTGCCCCACCAGCGTGGACAGCACGGGCAGGTACAGCATCCCCGCCGTGGCCAGGCACACCAGCATCAGCAGCGCGGTCACATGGTGGATCGACCGTTCGGCCCGCGTGAACCGGAGCAGCCTGGCGGACCCCGCCGGTTCGGGCCGGACCGCGTCATGTGGGTGCATCGTCACGTCCGTTCGACCGGCCGACCCAGGCGTCCACGTCGTAGCCGAGGTCCTCCCAGTAGCCCTGCTTGACCTTGTCGGTGAGCTCGATGCCGCCGAGCCACTTCAGGGACTTGTAGCCGTACATGGGGGCGACATAGAGCCGGGTGGGTCCGCCGTGGTCGTGGGAGACCGGCTTCCCGTCCATCTGGGTCGCGACCATGACGTCACGGCGCCGCGCCTGGTCCAGCGTCAGCGACTCGGTGTAGACGCCGTCGAACGACGTGAATCTGACGGCCCTTGCCTGCGGGGACACCCCCACCGCGTCCAGGATGTCGGGGAGGGCGACGCCCGTCCAGCGGACGTTCGGCACCCGCCACCCGGTCACGCACTGGAAATCCTTGTCGAGCATGGTCTGCGGCAGGCGCGCCAGGTCGGCCATGGTGAACGCCTGGGGCTTGTCCACCAGCCCGCCCACGGTCACCCGGTGGGTGGCGATGCTGTGCCGCTTCACGCTTCCGGTGACGGAGTAATAGCGGAAGCCTCCGGCGGCCGGAAGAACGTCCTGGATGCCGCCTACGGGCGCCAGGGCGCGGTTCACCTTCTGTTGTAGGGATGCACCTACGGCGACTCCAGCGGCGCCAAGGCCGAGCATCCCGAGCACGACCCGCCGTCCTACGGGGGTGCCCTCTGCCGGATCCTCGTTCACGCCTCCATTCGAGCACCGTGACCTGCGGGCCGCCAGGCTTCCGCCGGTGCTCGTAAGACTTCCGACAGATTCGCCGCGGCATGCCGTGATCGTCGCCGCGCCGCGATCGCCGCCCGTGACGGACCGTGATCCGCGGCGGGTTCCCGCGCCCGGCCGACCCGCCCTTGGAGGCGGTCCTAAGCTGGCCCCATGGCCACGAAGGTTCACCTAGCGCAGCGCCCCGAGGCGGACGAACTGCTGGGCCGCAGCCCGCTCGCCGCATTGGTCGGGATGCTGCTCGACCAGCAGATCCCGATGGAATGGGCGTTCTCGGGCCCTTACACGATCGCCCAGCGGCTCGGAACGGACGATCTCGACGCGCACGAGATCGCCGCCTGCGATCCGGAGCGGTTCGCCGCGCTGTTGTCGGAGAAGCCGGCCGTGCACCGCTATCCCGGCTCGATGGCCAAGAGGGTGCAGCAGTTGTGTCAGTACCTCGTGGAGAACTACGACGGGGACGCCGAGAACGTGTGGAAGGACGCGGGCAGCGGCAAGGAGCTGTTCAAGCGCCTGAACGGGCTGCCAGGCTTCGGCAAGCAGAAGGCGCAGATCTTCCTGGCGCTGCTGGGCAAGCAGTACGGCGTCCGGCCGGAGGGCTGGCGGGAGGCGGCCGGCGCGTACGGCGAGGAGGGCTCGCACCGGTCGGTCGCCGACATCACCGGCCCGGAGTCGCTGGCGAAGGTCCGCGCCTTCAAGCAGGAGATGAAGGCGGCCGCCAAGGCCGGAAAGTAGGGCCTCGGGGTAAGAAGGCACCGATCTCTAAAATAGTCTTTACCGTGCTTTAGTAGTCCAAATCGGACGGAAGCTGTGCGGGGCGGTCCCGGGCCGGAACTCGCCGAACCGGCGCGGTTGGCCGCCCATGAAGCTCCGGGCGCCGTAACATCGCCTACTCGGCCCTCACCATGGGCCGCCACCGGCGGCCGATGGAGAAGGCGTCCGAATCCCGCGTCATCGCACGGAAGCGCAGACAACGTTGTCCATCAGGGCTTCCGTACGCGGCGAACCATCGGGATGATGAATACCTGACTCCGACGGTGTTGTGATGGAGGCGGGAGCGCTAGCCTGCTCCCATTCACTCATAGTGATGAAAACTTGCCGCGCGGTACGGGACCCTCTGGGGCGGAGGTGTTGTCCATGAGCACCGAGACGTCCGTTCCCCAACCCCGCGTCTCAGGGGTGGAGGGGCAGCCCATGGATGCGTCCGACTCCGCGCTGTACGCGACCCTTCTGAAGGAAGCCCCTGGCGGGCTGGCGTTCTTCGACGGTGACCTGTGCTGCCGGAGGGCCAACGACGCGCTCGCGGACCTGCTCCGCGTGCCCGTCCGCGACCTGCAGCAGCGGCGTCCCGCGGAGGTGCTGCCCGAGGCACTGGCGAGCGCGTTCGAGTCGGCGCTGCGCACGGTGCTCGCCGAGGACCGCCCGCTGAGCGACCTCGACCTCGTCGTCCCTGCCGCGCCGTCCGGACGGGCCGACGACTCCGGGACGGTCGCCACGGCGACCGAGGAGCGCATCCTGGCCTGCACGTGGCTGCCCGCCCGCGGACCCGGCGGCGAGCGCCTCGGCGCCGTCCTGACCGCCCTGGACGTGACCGAGCGGCGCCGCGCCGAGGAGGTCATCCGGCGCAAGGAGCAGCGCTACCGCTCGCTCGTGGAGGCCAGCGCCCAGGTCGTGTGGGTGGCCGCGCCCGACGGCGCCGTGATCGACGACGCGCCGGAATGGCGCGCGATCACCGGCCAGGCGCCCGACGACTACGCCGCCGGCGGCTGGATGGCCGTGGTGCACCCGGAGGACCGCCCGCGCATCGAGGCGGCGTGGCGCGAGTGCGTCGCGGAGAACCAGGTCTTCGAGACCAACTACCGGATCCGCACCAAGAGCGGCACGTACCGGCACTTCGACGTGCGGGCCGTGCCGATCCGGCAGGGCGACGCGGTCATCGAGTGGGTCGGCGCCAACACCGACGTCACCGGCCAGCGCGAGGCCGAGGAGATGCGCGGCCGGCTGACCGAGCAGCTGTCGGCCGCGGCGCTGCGCACCGCGCGGCTCCAGCAGGCCACCTCCATGCTCGCCGAGGCCCTGACCGTCTCCCAGGTCGTCCAGGTCATCACCGAGGTCGGACGGTCCGCCATCGGCGCCGACTACTCGGCCGTGGCGCTGCTGGACGACGACAAGCTGCGGCTGAGCATCGTCGCCCCGTCCCAGCCCGGCGCCGAGGCCGAGGGGCGGCCGCCCGCCCGTGACGACATCAAGGTCGCCGACCAGACCGTCATGTCGGTGGCGGTGCGCGAGAGCCGGCCGTTCCTGGCCGAGCATCCCGACAGCCTCCGCCTCCAGCTCGGCCGCGACGAGAAGGAGCTGTTCGCCCAGCACCCCGAGGAGCGCGCCTGGGTCGGACTGCCGCTGCTGGCGGCGGGCGCCCCGATCGGCGCGCTGCGCTTCTCCTTCACCCGCCCCAGGGAGATCACCGAGGAGGAGCGGGTCTTCCTGGAGGCCCTCGCCGGGCAGTGCGCCCTGGCGGTGGAGCGCGCGCTGCTGTTCGAGCGCGAGCACCGGACCGCCGAGGAGCTCCAGCGCAGCCTGCTGCCCAGCGACCTTCCCCAGCTCCCCGGCATGGTGCTGGCGGCCCGGTACAACCCGGCCACCCGCCATGTCCAGGTCGGCGGCGACTGGTACGACGTGTTCCGCCTCCCCGACGACCGGCTCGCGGTCGCGGTGGGCGACGTCATGGGCAAGGGCGTGCTCGCCGCGGCCGGAATGGGACGCGTCCGCAACGCGCTGCGCGCGCTCGCGCTGAACGACCCGCGGCCCGCCGCGGTGCTCGCCGGCCTCGACCGGCTGTTCAGCGCCACCGAGGACGAGGAGCAGTTCACCACGGTCGCCTACGCGGTCATCGACCCGGAGACCGGACGCGGCGCCTTCAGCAACGCCGGGCACCCGCCACCCCTGCTGATCTCCCCGGACGCCCCCGCGCGCGTGAGCACGCGGGAGCCCGGCACGCCGCTCGGCTGGCCGAGCCAGCGGCAGCAGACAAGTTTTTCCATCGAGACCGGCAACACTGTGGTCTTCTATTCCGATGGACTTGTGGAGAACCGTAGGCGTGGGGTGGACGCCGGGCTGGAGGAACTCGTGGCCACGGCCGCGGACGCCCCACCTGAAGTGGTAGGAGATCCCGAAAGACTCGTCGACTTCCTGGTCGATCGGATGCTTGCCGGGTACGAGCAGGTAGACGATGTGACCGTGCTTGCGCTGCACGTCCCGCCCAAGTCCAGGTGAAACCGGGGTGAAGCCCGCCGGAGACGGAGAGAAGTCGGTCCCGTCCGTACGAAGGACCGTCCGGCGCCCTCTAAGGTGGAGTGTTACCGGGTAGGACATCAGGGTGGAATGCGCAGCAGTGCCAGAATGCTTGACCCAGTCAGAGCGGGTACGCTGCGGTCCCGCACCGGAGGTCCGCCGTGTGTGGTCCCACCCAGTGTGAGGCCGGGCCCGTCAGGGCACTTGGGTCAACCAAGCCACACGTTCGTTCGAGAGGTATTTGTGTCGCCTGCTAGCTCGACCTCGAAAGCGTCAGATCTGCACGATCACGTCATCGCGCAACTGATCGAGCGTGGACGGTCCCAGGGTTACCTCGAAGCCGACGACGTACGCCGTACGTTCGAGGAGGCCGACATCCCCGTGTCGAAGGCCTCCAGCATTCTGCGGAGCCTCAGCAAGGAGGGTGTGACCGTCGTGGTGAGCGCTGCCGATTCCGCGGCGCCCAAGCGTTCGCGCAAGCGCGCGGCGCCGCCGGCGCGTAGGCCCAGGACCGCTGCTGCCGCGAAGGAGCAGCCCGACACGGTGACCGCGGTCGTCGCCGACGACGCGGCGCCCGAGGAGCCCGCGCCGCGCCCGCAGGCCCCGCGGCCCGCGGCGCCCAAGCCGGCCCCGCCGAAGTCGGCCAAGGCCAAGCCGAAGAAGGCCGCGCCCGCCAAGAAGGCCGCCGCGGAGCCCGCCGCCAAGGCGGCCGCCCCGGCCAAGAAGGCCGCCGACGACCCCGAGCTCGAGGACGACGTCGATGTCGACCTCGACGAGGACCTGAACGACCTCGAGGTCGACCTCGAAGAGGACGCGCCCGAGGTCGAGGAGGCGCCGGAGAGCGACGAGGAGGAGGCCCCGGCCGTCTCCGCGGAGAAGGCTCCGGCCGGCAAGAAGCCCGGTGACACTCCCACCGAGGAGGAGGGCTTCACCCTCGGCGACGACGACGAGGACGCGCCCGCCCAGCAGATCGCCGCGGCCGGCGCCACCGCCGACCCGGTCAAGGACTACCTCAAGCAGATCGGCAAGGTCCCGCTGCTCAACGCCGAGCAGGAGGTCGAGCTCGCCAAGCGGATCGAGGCCGGCCTGTTCGCCGAGGAGCGGCTCGCCGCCGACGGCCCCGCGCTTTCGGAGGAGGACCTCGAGGACTTCGAGTGGATCGCCGAGGACGGCCGCCGCGCCAAGAACCACCTGCTGGAGGCCAACCTCCGGCTGGTGGTCTCGCTGGCCAAGCGCTACACCGGGCGCGGCATGCTGTTCCTGGACCTGATCCAGGAGGGCAACCTCGGCCTGATCCGCGCGGTCGAGAAGTTCGACTACACCAAGGGCTACAAGTTCTCCACGTACGCCACCTGGTGGATCCGGCAGGCGATCACCCGCGCGATGGCCGACCAGGCCCGCACCATCCGCATCCCGGTGCACATGGTCGAGGTCATCAACAAGCTGGCCCGCGTGCAGCGCCAGATGCTCCAGGACCTGGGCCGCGAGCCCACCCCGGAGGAGCTGGCCAAGGAGCTCGACATGACCCCGGAGAAGGTCGTCGAGGTGCAGAAGTACGGCCGCGAGCCGATCTCGCTGCACACCCCGCTCGGTGAGGACGGCGACAGCGAGTTCGGCGACCTGATCGAGGACTCCGAGGCGATCGTCCCGGCCGACGCGGTCAGCTTCACGCTGCTGCAGGAGCAGCTCCACTCGGTGCTCGACACGCTCAGCGAGCGCGAGGCGGGCGTGGTGTCGATGCGGTTCGGGCTGACCGACGGCCAGCCGAAGACGCTGGACGAGATCGGCAAGGTGTACGGGGTGACCCGGGAGCGCATCCGGCAGATCGAGTCCAAGACCATGTCGAAGCTGCGCCACCCGTCCCGCTCGCAGGTGCTGCGGGACTACCTCGACTGACACATTTTCCTTACTCGAAGGCCCCCGTCCAGCGGACGGGGGCCTTCGAGTACCTGCCGTGGCCGGCCCCTGCGCGGGGTCTCGTCAGGACGTGAGGATCACGTCGAGGTAGGTGCCGTTGAGCTCGACGGTGTATCCGAGGTCGGCGACGGTCTTCAGCAGCTCCTCGGGCGTGGCGGGGTCGGCGCCGGCGTCCAGCAGGTCGTGGGCGATCGCCCCGCGGGTCGCCTTCGCCATGTGGCTGACGACCGTCCGCTTGGGGACTCCGCCGGTGACCGTCTCGCGGAACACGCGGACCGCCACGGCCGGCCGGGGGGCCTTCCACGCCGCCGCGTACGGCCCGGAGCGCATGTCGACGATCAGCCCGGACGGCCGGAGCGCCTTCGTCATCGCCGGCTTCCAGAACGTCCCCAGACGGCCGAGGGGCGGGAGCGAGACCGACATGGACAACCGGTACGGCGGGACGCGGTCGGTGAGCCGCAGGGCGCCCCACAGGCCCGAGAAGACCACGACGCGCTCGGCGGCGGCCTCCGGGTCCAGGCTCGGCAGGTCGAGGTTGTCGTAGAGGACGCCGGTGTAGAGCCGTGCCGCGGGCAGGGCGGGCGCCTCCTTCAGCGCCTTGTTGCGCGCGAGGGCCTCGTCGACCTGGCCCGCCGGCAGGCCGAGCGTCTCGGGCGCGTCCCTGCGGCGGCACGCCCTGGTCAGGGCGGTGATGACCCGCTTGCGCGCCGCGGTGAGCTCCGGGAAGCTCAGCGAGGCCAGGTCGAGGGGCGGGCCGTCGCCCTCGATAGCCTTCTTCTCCGACGGCGGCAGCAGGATGTGCACGATCCCCCCGAAAGCGGTGCTCTTCGATGACTCGGTGCGCGGCGGTCCCCGGGCCGCGGGACCTGGACGGACTCGTGGCCGCGGCGTGGCCGGCGCGGTCCGTCCAGGATATTGGCGGGTGGCTGCTGCGCCACGCCGACGGTGTCACCAAGCGCGCCAACTCCGTCCTGCCCCTAGACGCTCCCCGGGACCTGGACGCCGCGCTCGCGCGCGCGGAGCTCTTCTATGGGGAGCGTGGGCTGCCGACGGTGTTCTCGCTGAGTGAGAAGGCGCGGCCGGAGGGGCTCGACGCGGTCCTGGAGGCGCGGGGCTACGAGGTGGTCGACCCCACGCTCGCCATGGCGGTCGATCTCGCGGGCCCGTACGAGCGGGACGGCGTGGAGATCGCGGACGAGCCGTCCCCCGGCTGGCTGGACGTGTGGTGGTCCGTGGACGGCCGGTACGACCACCAGCTGCCCGTCGCGACGGAGATCCTCACCGGCGTGCCGGCCGGATACGCGTCCCTGGACGGCGTCGCCGTCGGACGGGGCGTGCCGCAGGGGGAGTGGCTCGGGATCTACGCGATGGCGGTGGCGCCGGAGGCGCGCCGGCGCGGGCTGGGGCGGCGCGTCCTCCGCGCGCTGCTCGGCTGGGGCCGGGAGCAGGGGTGCGAGCGGGCGTACCTGGTGGTGGTCGAGCGGAACGCCGCGGCGCGCGCGATGTACGCGGCCGAGGGGTTCGCCGAATCCGGCGGATACCACTATCGCGTGAAGACGATCAGCGGCGGCTGAGAAAAACGGCGAACGCGTGGCGGCGCGTCACCCGGGCGCGTGAAAGTCCGACACGCAGAGTGATGAATTGATCACTCTGTGAATCCATTTCGCGATGCCCCGTGATGGGGGCCGATGGGGGTGGCGACTGAAATGCGAACGGCGGCCACCGTCTCCGGTGGCCGCCGCAGCGGGTGTGCTATTCGATCCCTACCGCTCATCATCCGTAGCGGTAGCCGGGGTTTCGGTCAGCCTGTCGGTCTCATCCTGTATGTCGGCCCCGTTGGCGCGCAGGGCCTCCGCGTACTTACGCCCGTGGTGGGCGCAGAACAGAAGGTCGCCGCCGCCTACAAGGACCGCACGGACGTAGGCCTGGGCGCCGCAGCGGTCGCACCGGTCGGCGACGGTCAGCGGCTTGGTCGGGGCAAGGGCTCCAGTCACGGCACCTTCCTCATGCTCGGGGTCGGTACTTAGGACAACATCTAACCCGACGTGGACGTTCCCAACCTGTTTCTTCGTACGCCCACAGCGGAATGGCTCGATTAGTGACCGAGGTCACACCGTCCCGCCATGGTGGAATGTCACGCGCTGTCCCAGCGGAAGAGGCGCATGGCGACGAGCCCGCCCACCACCGCGAATCCGAGCAGGATTCCCATCTGCGGCAGCGCGGACATCGGCCCCAGTCCGCGGCCCATCACGTTCAGCATCCCGGTGTTCAGGTACCGCAGCGGGAAGATGTACGCCAGCGTCCGCATCCACGTGGGCGAGGCGTCCAGCGGGAAGAACGAGCCGCCCAGGAACGCCATCGGCAGCACCACCAGCTGCGTCACGGCCTGCGCCGTCTCCTGCGTCTTCGCCCAGGCGCCGATCACCATCCCGATCGCCAGGAAGGCCAGCACCCCCGACATCACCATCGGGACGGCCATCCACCAGTAGTGGCCGAGCTTCAGGCCGAAGAACGGCAGCTGCGCGACCGCCACGAACAGGGCGAACTGCACCAGCGCCACGGCCAGGCTCACGGCTACGCGCGCGGCGAACACCGTGGGGATCGGCGCCGGGGACAGCTGGAGGCGGCGCAGGATGCCCTTCGTGCGCCACGTCACGAGCGTCTGGGAGGCCCCGAACACGCCCGCCGACGCCAGCGCCCAGCCCAGCAGGCTCGGGGTGAAGAACTGGATCGCCTTCAGCGAATCGTCCTCCACCTGCTGCGAGGCCACCTGGTAGGCGGGCGGCTTGCCGGTCGCCGCCTGGTTCGCGCCCTGGACGATCGAGTTCATCAGGCCCTGCACGGTCCCGGACTTCACCTGGTCGGCCGCCGAGTAGTGCACGACCAGCCGGTTCCCCTGCTGCTCCACCGCCGCGTCGGCGTCGCCCTTGGTGACCTTGTGCAGCGCGTCGTGCCGGTCGGAGGTCCTGGTCAGCTTCATGGTCTTGCCGAGCTCGGCCGACTTGTCCGCCATCGCCTGGTCCAGGATCGGCACCCGGCCGATCTCCTGCACCTTGACCTTGGAGGTGCTCTGGTGGCCGAACACGCCACCGAAGATCACCAGGAACATCAGCGGGAACAGCACGGTGAAGAACAGCGCGCCGCGGTCCCGCCGGAAGCCCAGGAACATCGCCCGGGACAGGCTCTTGAAACTCTCGAGTGTGCTCACGCCCTGTACTCCCGTCCGGTGAGCTCCAGAAAGACGTCCTCGAGGGTCGCGCCGCGGATCTGCACCCCGTCCAGCGCGTCCTTCGCGGCCATGGCCGCCACCACCGCCGAGGGGTCCCGGGTGGAGATGATCAGCGAGACGCCGTCGTCTTCGACGTCGTCGGCGCCCGGCAGCGCGCGGGCGTCCGCCGCGTCCAGCAGGCCGCTGGCGATGCTGATCCGGGCCGGCGCGTCGAGGCCGCGCACCAGCACCGCGGGCGGACCGAGCTTCAGGATCCGGCCCGCGTCCATGATCGCGACGCGGTCGCAGAGCGCCTCCGCCTCGTCCATGTAGTGGGTGGTGAGGACGATGGTGCGGCCCTCGGTGTTGATGGCGCTCAGCACGTCCCAGAGGTTGCGCCGGGCCTGCGGGTCCAGCGCGGCGGTCGGCTCGTCCAGGAAGACCAGCTCCGGGTCGTGCACCAGCGCGCAGGCGATCGACAGCCGCTGCGCCTGCCCGCCCGACAGCTTCTCCACCCGCACGTCCGCCTTGTCGGCGAGGCCCACGGTCTCCAGCATCGCGTCGGCCTTCTTCGCCGGGACGCCGTAGAGCGACCCGAACGTCTGGAGCTGCTCGCGCGCGGTGAGCCGCTCGAAGAACGACGACGCCTGCAGCTGCACGCCGATCCGGGGCAGCAGCCGGGGGTTGCGCGGCCACGGCGGGAGCCCGAGGACGGAGACCGCGCCCTCGTCGGCCTCGCGGAGCCCCTCGACGATCTCCAGGGTCGTCGTCTTGCCGGCCCCGTTGGGCCCGAGGATCCCGAAGAACTCGCCCTCGGCGACGGAGAACGTCACCCCGTCGACCGCGTTGACGTCCCCGTAGCGCTTGCGGAGCCCGCTGACCTCGATCGTTTCTGCCATGACCAGGACATTAGGGAAATCACGCGACCCCGTGCACCCACCTAGAGGTGGACGTTGCGGTACTCCACCCTGGGTTGGGCGGGAAACGCCCGGACGGGCGCGGCGGCGCCCGCGGGTTCGGTGCCGCAGAGGTGCCCGGACGCCCGCGGCGGCGAGCCTTTCGAACGTTTGTCGGTGCTCGGGGGTACCCTCGTGCCGAATGTCCTACCCCCGAGGAGCACACGCAGTTGACCGCCGCGACCGCCGAAGCGATGACCGATGACCCGCACGGCTACTCCGCCCGGCACCTCTCGGTGCTGGAGGGGCTGGAGGCCGTGCGGAAGCGACCCGGAATGTACATCGGGTCGACCGACAGCCGTGGCCTGGCGCACTGCCTGTGGGAGATCGTCGACAACAGTGTCGACGAGGCCCTGGCCGGGTACTGCACGCACATCAGCGTGACGCTGCACGCCGACGGGTCGTTCGAGGTGGGCGACAACGGCCGCGGCATCCCGGTCGACCTGGAGCCGAAGACGGGCCTGCCCGGCGTGGAGCTGGTGATGACCCGGCTGCACGCGGGCGGCAAGTTCGGCGGGGTGTCCTACACCGCCTCCGGCGGCCTGCACGGCGTCGGCGCCTCCGTGGTGAACGCGCTGTCGGCCCGGATGGACGTCGAGGTCGACCGCGAGGGCCACACCCACGCGATCAGCTTCCGGCGCGGGCTGCCGGGCGAGTTCGCCGACGAGGGCCGCCCGAACGCGCGGTTCAAGAAGAAGTCGGGCCTGCGGCAGATCCGCAAGGTCGCCAGGAAGGTCACGGGCTGCCGCGTCCGGTTCTGGCCCGACATGCAGATCTTCCTCGCGGACGCGACGGTCGAGCAGTCCCTCGTCCTGGACCGGATGCGCCAGACCGCCTTCCTCATCCCGGGCCTCACCATCGACGTCCGCGACGAGCGCGGCGAGGAGGTCGTCGAGGAGACGTTCCGCTTCGACGGCGGCATCAGCGAGTACTGCACCTACCTGGCCAAGGACGCGGCCCTCATCGAGGTGCTGCGGCTGCAGGGCCGCGGGCACTTCACCGAGACCGTCCCGGTGCTGGACGAGCAGGGCCACCTGACCCCCACGGACGTCGAGCGCGACCTGGAGGTCGACGTCGCGCTGCGCTGGGGCACCGGCTACGACACGACCACCCGGTCCTTCGTGAACGTGATCGCCACCCCGAAGGGCGGCACCCACGTGCGCGGGTTCGACCGGGCGGTGCTCAAGGTCGTCAACGAGCAGCTGCGCGCGACGAAGCTGCTGAAGAACGGCGACGAGGACGTCATCAAGGAGGACGTCCTGGAGGGCCTGACCGCCGTGGTGACGGTCCGGCTGCCCGAGCCGCAGTTCGAGGGGCAGACCAAGGAGATCCTCGGCACCTCGGCGGCCACCCGGATCGTCTCGCAGGTGGTCACCCGGGAGCTGAAGGCGATCTTCGAGAACCCGCCGCGCGGCCAGAAGCAGCCGCTGCGCGCCGTGCTGGAGAAGGTCGCGGGGGCGGCCAAGACCCGGATCGCGGCCCGCACGCAGCGCGACAACCAGCGCCGCAAGAACGCGCTGGAGAACTCGGCGCTGCCGGCGAAGCTGGTCGACTGCCGCAACGCCGACGACCGCAGCGAGCTGTTCATCGTCGAGGGCGACTCGGCGCTCGGCACCGCGAAGCTGGCCCGCAACTCCGAGTTCCAGGCGCTGCTGCCGATCCGGGGCAAGATCCTCAACGTGCAGAAGGCGTCCGTCGCGGACATGCTGAAGAACGCCGAGTGCGCGGCGATCATCCAGGTGATCGGGGCCGGGTCGGGCCGCACGTTCGACATCGACGCCGCCCGCTACGGGCGGATCATCCTGATGGCGGACGCCGACGTCGACGGCTCGCACATCCGCACCCTGCTGCTGACGCTGCTGTTCCGCTACATGCGGCCGATGCTGGAGGCGGGGCGGGTGTTCACGGCGGTCCCGCCGCTGCACCGGATCGAGCTGGTCAAGCCCAAGAAGGGCCAGGACAAGTACGTCTACTGCTACAGCGACGGCGAGCTGACCCGCAAGCTGGTGGAGTTCGAGCGCAAGGGGCAGCGCTGGAAGGAGCCCGTCCAGCGCTACAAGGGCCTCGGCGAGATGGACGCCGACCAGCTGGCCGAGACGACGATGGACCCGCGCCACCGGATCCTGCGCCGGATCCGGGTGGAGGACGCCGACGCGGCGGCGAAGATCTTCGATCTGCTGATGGGCAGCGACGTGGCGCCGCGCCGGGAGTTCATCACGGCCGGCGCGTCCGAGCTGGACACCGAGCGCATCGACATGTAGCCGGGCCACCGGGGGTGGTGCGGGTGCCACCCCCGGCCTGGTCACGCGGTGCCGCGCCGCTGCGGGGCCGGGGCCGTCAGGTCGTGCACGGCCCCGGGGAGGGACGCATCAGCCCTTGATGTGCAGGTTGCGCAGCTGCTGGATCGGGTCCTGCGCCGCCTTGCGCCGCACGGCGGCCGAGGGCCACGGGGCGTACGGCGCGAGGGCGAGGTAGGTGTCGAACGACGCGGCGTTGTTGCCCGCCGCGGAGGGCAGCCCGGCCTTCCAGTCGATCACCGGCCCGAACAGCCCGCAGCCGTCCGTCTTCGGCACCGCGAAGGCGTTGTCGGCGGCCGGGGTGTGCAGGATCGGCGGGTGGTGGAACGAGTCGGCGGGGTCGCCCTCGTCGACCACGCTGATCTGGCCGAGGTCGACGCCGAGGTTCAGCTTGACCGGGTCCTTCTTGGAGCCGATCGTGCAGCCCTTCCCGACCGCGTCGTTGATGATCTTGATCTTCATCTCCAGGCCCGCGTTCGGCAGGTTGAAGGTGAAGCCGCCGGTGTACTTCGGCTGCACCTGCACCTTGTTGAACGGCAGGTCGTCGAGGCCGGGCACGGTGAGGCCGAGGAGGCCGAGCACGCCGCCGGGGACGGTCATCGGCTTGCCGGTCAGCGTGACGCTGGTGAACTCCGAGTTGGACGAGGCGTCGGCCTGCACCGACTGGACGGTGATCCGCATCGGCTGGGTGATGGTCTGGCTGATCCCGCCGAGCTTCATGGAGCCGCCGGTCACCACCATCTGCATGCATAGCCCGAGCGTCGGGTCGATGCCGGCGGGCAGCGGCGGGCAGTCCTTGGCGAAGTCGAACGCCGGGACGCCGGGGGCCTGCGCCTTGGTGGCCGTCGCGGGGGCCTGGGGGGACGCCTGGGCCGGTGCGGCGACCGCGCCGAGCGCCAGGGTGAGGGGCGCCGCCACGGCGGCGGCGCGGAGGAGGGATTTCACGGGTTCTGGACGCGCCTTTCGGTGGAGATGCGCGGAGGGCGTTGGAGCGATCCACGCGCGGTTGGTACCCGATTCAAAAACGCGAACGTTTCTCGAATCAAGATCGCACACCTGACCGGATTCGGCCAGCTCGTACTGGCAGTGTTCGGGTGGTGAGCCGCCGCTCACGGAGGGTTCTCCACCCGCCGGTGGAGCCCCCGATGTCCAGCCGCGCGCCGATCCCCGGGCCGGCCGCCCCGGCCTACCGTCGACCCCATGAACACCGTCGACAACGTGCTCCTCGCGCTCGCCGTCCTCGGGCTGGTCCTCTACCGGCAGCTGCGCTCCCGGCCGGTCGGCGAGCGGCGGCTCTACACCGTCCCGGCCGTCCTCGCCGTGGTCGGCGTGGCGCAGGGCGGCCTGCTCGACGACGCGCACCCGGCGCTCAGCGTCGCGCTCCTCGCCGGGGAGGTCGTCGCCGCCGTCGCGTTCGGCGCGCTGCGGGCGCTGACCGTCCGGCTGTGGCGCGAGAGCGACGGCGAGCTGTGGCGCCGCGGCACCGGCTGGACCCTCGCGGCCTGGCTCGTGTCGATCCTGAGCCGCGTCGGGTTCCTCGCCGCCGGGCACGCGCTCGGCCTCAGGCTCGGCTCGAACCTCTTCCTGCTCTTCCTCGCCCTGACCCTGATCGTCCAGAACCTGCTGGTGGTGTGGCGTGGACGGCGGATCACCGCGACCGCACCGGCTAGCGTCGCATCGTGAGGTTCGGACCCTTCACCCTCGAGGACCGGCTCGTCCGGACCATCGCGATCACGATCGCGCTGATCTGGGGAGCCGTGGCGTACCTCCGCGGGCTGCTGCACTCCACCCCCGCGCCGGCCCTGCACGGCACGGGCCTCGCGGTGGTGCTCCTCAACACCGCGACGTTCGCCCTCCTCGGGACCGGCCTGTGGGTGGGGCGCGCGAAGCGCTCCCGCCTGCGCTCGGCCGGGAACGCGCTGCTCCTGGGCGCGATGGGCACGTCTCTCTCGCTGTACGCCGTCGCCCCGCACGGCGGCGGCGGGTACTTCTTCTCGCTGGCCGCCATGTGGGCCCTGATGATGCGGACGAAGGTGCGCTGGGGCCTCGCCATCGGCGGAGTCACCGTGATCGCCGTGGCCGCGCTCGGGGAGGTCTACGACAGCGGTCCGGACTACGGGCTGCTGGCCGCGTTCATCGGCCTGACCCTCGGCGCCCTCGCGAGCCGGCAGAACGTCCTCGCGCAGGAGGCCACCCGCCGCGCCGAGGCGGCCAACGCGGTCCTGGCCGAGCGGTCGCACATCGCGCGCGAGATCCACGACATCCTCGCCCACTCGCTGTCGGCGCAGATCGTCCACCTGGAGGGCGCGCGCCTGCTGCTGTCGCGGGACGGCGACCGGGTCCAGGCCCTCGACCGGGTCGAGCGCGCGCGCAACCTCGCCAAGTCCGGCCTGGAGGAGACCAGGCGCGCGCTGGCGACGCTGCGCGGCGAGATCCCCGAGCCGAAGGAGGTCATCGCGGAACTGGCGGAGGAGTTCTACGCCAGCACCGGCCGCCCCTGCGACGTCCGGGTGACCGGTGTGCCGCGCGAGCTGCCCCCGCAGGCGGGGCTCGCGGTCGTCCGGACCGCCCAGGAGGCGCTCACCAACGTCCGCAAGCACGCGCCCGGCGCCCGCGCGCGCATCACGCTGCGCTATCTCGGCGACGCCGTCGAGCTGGAGGTGACCGACACCGGCGCGACCGAGCCGGTCCTGGAGATCGAGGGCGGCGGCTACGGGCTGGTCGGCATGCGGGAGCGCGCGGAGCTGATCGGTGGGACCCTGGAGACCGGGCCGGAGGGCAAGGGGTTCCGCGTCGCCCTCCGGGTACCGGCGTGACGCGGGACGGGGCACGGGACGAGGCACGGTGAGCGACGAGACGAGGATCCTGGTCGTCGACGACCAGACGGTGGTGCGGGAGGGCCTGGTCCTGCTGCTGGAGCTGCTGCCGGGCATCGAGGTGGCCGGGTCGGCGGGCGACGGCGAGCAGGCCGTCGCCCTGGTCGCCGAGCTGCGGCCCGACGTGGTGCTCATGGACCTGCGGATGCCGCGGGTGGACGGGGTGGAGGCGACCCGGCGGATCAAGCAGGCGCACCCGGAGGTCGAGGTCGTCGTGCTGACCACCTACGCCGACGACGAGTCGATCTTCGCGGCGCTGCGCGCCGGGGCCCGCGGGTACCTCACCAAGGACGCCGGCGCCGACGAGATCGCCCGCGCGGTCGCCGCGGTGCGCGGCGGCGCGGCGCAGCTCGACCCGGCGATCCAGCGCCGGCTGGTCGAGGCGGTCGCCGCCGACCAGCGGCCCGTGCGCGCCGCCCGCGGCGAGCTGCCCGACGGGCTGACCCGGCGCGAGGCGGAGGTGCTCGCGCTGATCGCGCAGGGCCGGTCGAACACCGAGATCGCCGGCGACCTGTTCATCAGCGAGGCGACGGTGAAGACCCACATCAACAACCTGTTCGCCAAGGCGGGGCTGCGGGACCGCGCGCAGGCCGTCACCTACGCCTTCCGGCACGGGCTGGCCGGGTCCTAGGCACCGCCGCCGGGCCGGGACGATCAATCGGTCAGCGGGCGGCAAGACCTCGGTCAAGGCGCCCGCCCGCCGGCGGCGCCGTCCGCAGCATGGGAGGTCCCGGAGACCGGAAGGACCTCGCGTGCACCGAACCGTGATGATCGCGGAGTACCTGCGCCCGTACGCGCAGTGGCGGATCGCCCGCCCCGACCCCGCCGACGACTGCCGCAACGCCCGCGCCGCGATCGGGCTCATCGACGCGGCCGCCTACGTGGCCGAGCTGGACGACTGCGACCGCGTGATCGTCCGGATGGCCGTCGCCGGCTGCTTCGCCAAGGGCCGCTTCGACCCCGGCCCCGAGGGGGAGGCCCTCGTCCGCCACTGGCACTACGACGAGGCCGTCGGCGGCGCGGCGGACCTTCTCGAGGGCCTGGCCGCCTGCGCCGAGCGCGCCGCGTCGGACGAGCCCGCCGAGCGCGCCGCGTCCGTCGAGCCCGCCACGCCCGAGGGGCACGCCGGGCGCGCGGTGTCCGTCGAGCGCGCCGGGCGCGTGGCCGCCTTCAGCCTGCGCTAGGGCGCCGGCGGTTCGGCGGCGGCCTCCTCGCGCTCCAGCGCGCGGACGAGCGCCTCGAACCCGGCGTCGGTGCCGCCGGCGTCGCCGCTGATCAGCCGCTCCAGCAGGAACCCGCGCAGCGTCGCGAGGATCATCTCGCCGACCTGGAGCCTGCGCGCCTCGGACCAGTCCGGCGGGCAGAAGGACCCCAGGATCGGGATGTACTGCCGGGACGCCCCGCGGCCGAGCTCGCCGTGCCGGTCCACGTCGTACATGGCGAGGCCCATGGCCTGGTCGAGGACCCGCCGCAGTCCCGGGTCCTCGTCCGTCAGGGACCTCCAGACGGCCCGCACCCGGTCCGCCAGCGTCCCGCCGCCGTGCTCCGCGGCGGCGGCGAGCGCGTTGCCGATGCGCCGGTCGCGCAGCCGGGCGACCGCCTGCCGGAGCAGGTCGTCGGCGCCCTCGAAGTGGTAGAGCAGGACCTTGTGCGTGGTTCCGGCCGCGCGGGCGGCGCGCCGCAGCGAGAAGTCGACGAGCCCGTTCACCGCGAGGTCGTCGGTGACGCGTTCGAGCAGCTCGCGCCGCCTCGCCTCGCCGCGCGGCGATCCCGCCGACCGCCGGTAGGCCGCCTTCTTCGGCGGCTCCCCGGTGGCCCGTGCGGCGTCCGTCATCGCTCCTCCGGTTCGTCTCGGGCCTTCCCGTCACGCAGCAGCCTAAGGTCGCCGCCCTCCGGCCAGGGCCGGCGTGGCCATCATGACCCGGATGCCGCGAACGGGTAGCCAAGCGGGCGCTTGGTAGCCTCTGTCGCATGCCGACCCAGGAACAGATGAAGAGCACGCTCCAGGCCTATGTCGACGGCTTCAACTCCGGCGACCCCGCGGCCGTCACCGGCCTGTTCGCCGACGACGCCGTCGTGGTCGACCCGGTCGGCAACCCGCCGATGGAGGGCCGCGCCGCGATCGACGAGTTCTACGGCAACGCCGTCGCCGCCGGCGCGAAGCTCTCGCTCGACGCCCCCATCCGCGGCTCGCACGGCGACCGCGCCGCGATGGCCTTCACCGTGACGGTCCCCGGCATGCGCGTCCGCGTCATCGACGTCATGACGTTCGGCGCCGACGGCAAGATCGTCCGCATGGAGGCGCACTGGGGACCCGACGACGTCGAGACCTGACCCGGACGTGGGAGGCTGGAACCCGATCGGAACCGAGGAGGTCGGGTGCCCGCACGTCCGGTGCTGTACGTGATCGCCTGCGGCGGGCGCCCCGCCGCGGAACTGCCCTCGTTCGTCGAGCGGCTCCTCGGCGACGGCTGGACGGTCTGCGCCGTCGCGACGCCGGCCGCCACGAGGTTCGTCGACGCCGCGCGGCTGTCCGAGCTGACGGGCCTGCCCGTCCGCTCGGACTACAAGCGGCCCGAGGAGCCCGACGTCCTGCCGCCCGCCGACGCGTTCGCCGTCGTCCCGGCGACGTTCAACACCGTCAACAAGTGGGCGCACGGCATCAGCGACACGCTGGCGCTCGGCCTGCTCAACGAGGCCGTCGGCCAGGGACGCCCGATCGTCGCCGCGCCGTGGCCCAACGCGGCGCTCGCCCGCCACCCGGTCTTCTCGCGCAGCGTCGCCGAGCTCCGCGCCTGGGGCGTCACCGTCCTCCTCGACACCGGCCGCCTCCCGAACCCCGACTCGGACGAACCGAGCGGCGCGACCTTCCCCTGGACGGACCTGCGCGACCACCTGCGCTCACTCCGCGCCCGCCTGACAGAGGGGTGACTCCGGCGGCAGGACCGGCCGAAACCCGCCGCGACGCGGCGCATGCCGCCCCCGCCGGTGCGAACCCGCACGCCAGAGCCCCTTCGCCGCGCGACGAATCGGCGTAACGGGGCGCAACGGGTCCCGACACCCCGGAGAAACATCCCGTTCCTAGCTTCTGCGGTGCCCGCCGCCCCGCTAGGAAAGGAGCCGGGTTTGGATCTGGCAGAGAACCCGCAGATGGAGGACTACTCCCTGCGGTACACGCCCAGCGCGTTCCGCACCTGGTCGCCGTGGATGGTGTTCCTGAGCTGCCTGGTGGGCCTGTCCGCCATGGCGGGATACGCGCTGGACGCCGCGTTCGTCAACGAGTTCGGCTTCGGCAGCTCGCTGCTCGGGTTCGCCGTCGCGAGCGTGGTCACGCTGCCGCTGACCGTCGTCATCGCGTTCGCCATCACCCGCAGGCACATCGACATCGACCTGCTCACCCGCGGCTCCGGGTTCGGTTACCTGGGCTCCACGGTCACCTCGCTGGTCTACGCGACCTACACGCTGATCTTCCTCGCCTACGAGGGCGCGATCATGGCGCAGGCGGTGACCGCGCTCTTCCACGTCGACGTGCACATCTCGTACGTGATCGTCTCGGCCGTCATGGTGCCGCTGACGCTCTACGGGATGACCTTCAGCTCCAAGTTCCAGGCGTGGACGTGGCCGCTGTGGATCCTGCTGATCGGGTTCGCCCTGGTCATCGCGGCGACCTCGCCCTCCGCCGGCCACCACATGGTCCACCCGGTCACCGCGCACGGAGCGGCGGCCGTCGGCGGCCTCACGCTGACCGCGGTGTTCACCATCGCCGCCGCGCAGCTGTCGTTCGCGGTGCAGATCGGTGAACAGGGCGACTACCTGCGGCTGATGCCCGACCCGAAGGGCGCGGCGGGGCGCCGCAGATGGCGGCTGGCGGTGCTGATGGGCGGCCCCGGCCTGTCCCTGTTCGCCATCGTCATCTTCTTCGCGTCCACGCTGCTCGTCGGCTACGCCGGCACCGAGACGACGCCCGACCACGTCGCGGTCCCGGTCGACCTGTTCACGGTCGTGTACGAGCGCGCGGTCGGCGACCACACGGTGGCGCTCGTCCTCGCGGGCGTCCTGGTGCTGCTCTCGCAGATCAAGATCAACATCATGAACACCTACTCGGGCTCGCTGTCGTGGTCGAACTTCTTCTCCCGGCTGCTGCACCGGCACCCCGGCCGCGCGGTGTGGGTGATCCTCCAGGTCGCGCTCGCGCTGGTCCTCATGGAGATCGACATCTTCGCCCACATCGTCACCGTGCTGGCCTGGTACGCCAACATCGGCATCGCCTGGATCGCCGCGATGGCGTCGGACCTGGTCATCAACAAGCGGTGGCTGCGCCTCAGCCCGCCCGAGGTGGAGTTCCGCCGCGCCCACCTGTACAACGTGAACCCGGTCGGCTTCGGCTCGATGGTGGCCGCCGCGGCCGTCTCGATCGTCGCCTACTACGGCGCGTTCGGCTCCACGGCCGCCGACCTGTCGCCCTTCATCGCCTTCGTCCTCGCACTGGCGCTGCCGCCCCTCGTCGCGGCGGCCACCCGGGGCCGCTGGTACATCGCGCGGACGAGCGTCTTCCCCGAGGGCGCGACCGAACTGCCCTGCGCGGTGTGCGGCGGGTCCTACGACGTCGCGGACATGGCCACCTGCCCGTTCCACGAGGGCCACATCTGCTCGCTGTGCTGCTCCACCGAGGGCTCCTGCCGGGACGCCTGCAAGCCCAGCGCGTGGCGCCCGCCGAAGGGCCCCGTCCTGCTCGGCATGCCCGGCGCGGCGCCGGCTCCGTCCGTCTCCACCTCCCTCGAACAGACCCCGGAGGCACTCCGATGACCAGCGTCCTCATCGTCGTCGACATGCAGAACGGGTTCGTCCACCCGGACGGATCGCTCCCCACCCTCGGCATGGCCCTCGCCGACACCGGCCGCGCCGTACGGCAGTGCGCCGCGGCGGTGGCCGCCGCCCGTGCCGCGGGGACGCCCGTGGTCTTCACCCGCCACGTCTACCGGCCCGGCCGCGCCGACGAGGGCGCCAACCTCGGCGGCGCCCACCCGGCCCTGGCGGAGATCTCCGCCCTGGCCGCAGGCAGCTGGGACGCGGAGGTCGCCGACGAGCTGGGCTGCGGCCCCGACGACCTGGTGGTGGACAAGGCCCGTTTCGACGCCTTCCTCTGGACGTCCCTCGACCCGCTCCTCCGCGGGCTCGGCGCCGACCACCTTCTCGTCTGCGGCGTCGTCACCAACGTCTGCGTGGAGTCCACCGTCCGGGCCGCCTACATGCGCGACTACCGGGTCACGGTGCTCGGCGACGCCTGCGCGGCCCTCACCCCGCGCCTCCACGAGATCGGACTGGAGGTGATGCGCGACTGCGGCTTCGCCACCGTCACCACCGTGACCGAAGCCCTCGCCGCCGCCCCCGCCGCCTGACCGCCACGAGCCGACGTGAGCCGGGCCCGCCGACCGCGGGCCCGGCTCACCGTCATGCCTCTTCGGCGTCGGTGTCGGTGTCGCCGTCGGTGTCGCCGTCCGGCGGGACGGGGCCGATGGGGCCGCTGATCGACACGATGCGGGTGCTCAGCCTCTCGCCCGACCCGTCGCGGCGGCCGAGCGTCACGTTCAGCGTCGCGGGCTTGCCGTTCGCGCCCGCGGCGCGCAGCGGCGTCGGCGCCGCCCACGCCTGGAGCAGCACGTCCTCGCCCTTCAGGAACCGGTGCGCCCGGACGCCGCCGGTCGCGCGGCCCTTGGCGGGGAAGTCCGCGAAGTCGGCCAGCTTGATCGCGCCCGTCTGGGTGCCGGGCAGCGCCGACGACGACCCGGAGACCGTGATCACCCGTGCCTCGCGGCCGGGGTCGAGCGCGCCGAACCACAGCACCTGGGCGCCGGCGGCCAGCTTGATGCCGGCCATGCCGCCGGCGGCGCGGCCCTGCGGCCGCACGTTGGACGCGGCGAAGTGCAGCAGCTGCGCGTCGGTGGTGATGAAGACGAGGTGCTGGTCCTCCGACAGCAGCTGGACGGCGCCGATGACCTGGTCGCCCTCCTTGAGCCCGATGACCTCGAACTCGTCGCGGTTGGCGGGGAAGTCGGGGACGACCCGCTTGACCACGCCCTGCGCCGTGCCGAGGGCGAGCCCGCCGCCCTCGTCCGACAGCGCCGCCACGCCCACGACCGTCTCGTCCGGTTCCAGGTCGACGTACTCGGTCACCGGCGCGCCGCCCGCCAGGGACGGCGGCGTCGCCGACGGCGGCAGCGTCGGCAGGTCGAGGACGTCGACGCGGATCATCCGTCCGAGCGAGGTCACCGCGCCGACCTGGCCGCGGGCCGTCGCCGGGACGACCGAGATCAGCACGTCGTGCGGCGCGCGCGGGCCGCTGTCGGGCAGCGGCTCGGGGCCGTGCGTGCGCGCCATCAGCCCGGTGGACGACAGCAGCACCGTGCATGGGTCGTCCGCGACCTCCAGGGGCACGGCGGCCGCGGCGGTGTGGCCGGAGGACTCCAGCAGGATCGTGCGACGCGGGGTGGTGTACTCGGAGGCGACCTCGCCGAGCTCCTTGGACACCAGGCCGCGCAGCTTGCGCTCCGACTCCAGGATCGCGGTCAGCTTCGCGATCTCCTTGGCCAGCTGCTCCTTCTCCTTCTCCAGTTCGAGCCGGTCGTAGCGGGTGAGGCGGCGCAGCGGGGTGTCCAGGATGTACTGGGCCTGGATCTCCGACAGCTCGAAGATCTGCATCAGCCGCTGCTTGGCCTGCCCGGCGTCGTCGCTCTGCCGGATGACCTGGATGACCTCGTCGATGTTGAGCAGCGCGACCAGCAGGCCGTCGACGAGGTGGAGGCGGTCCTCGCGCTTCTTGCGGCGGAACATCGACCGGCGCCGCACGACCTCGATGCGGTGGTCGACGTACACCTGGAGCAGCTCGCGCAGGCCGAGCGTGCGCGGCCGGCCGTCGACGAGCGCGACGTTGTTGATGCCGAAGGTCTCCTCCATCGGCGTGAGCCGGTAGAGGTCCTGCAGGACGGCCTCGGGGTTGAAGCCGTTCTTGATCTCGATGACCAGGCGCAGGCCGACGTTGCGGTCGGTGAGGTCCTTCAGGTCGGCGATGCCCTGGATCTTCTTGGCGTTGACCAGTTCCTTGATCTTGGCCTTGACGCGCTC
This sequence comes from Spirillospora sp. NPDC046719, assembly GCF_040645715.1. Lineage (NCBI taxonomy): Bacteria > Bacillati > Actinomycetota > Actinomycetes > Streptosporangiales > Thermomonosporaceae > Spirillospora > Spirillospora sp. NPDC046719. The sequence goes on from NZ_JBEYYT010000006.1 coordinate 28,303, forward strand.
CGGGCCGACCGCGTACGGCAGCTCGCTGACCACGATGCCCTTGCGGCGCGGCGTGACGTTCTCGATGGTCGTGGTGGCGCGGGTGCGGAACGTCCCGCGGCCCTTCTCGTAGGCGTCGCGGATGCCGTCCAGGCCGACGATCATGCCGCCGGTGGGCAGGTCGGGGCCGGGGACGAAGCGCATCAGGTCGTCGAGCGTGGCGTCGGGGTGGTCGATCAGGTGCCGGGCCGCGGCGACCACCTCGCCGAGGTTGTGCGGGGCCATGTTGGTGGCCATCCCGACCGCGATCCCGGACGCGCCGTTGACCAGCAGGTTCGGGAAGGCCGCGGGCAGCACCTCCGGTTCCTGCTCCTGGCCGTCGTAGTTCGGCCGGAAGTCGACGGTGTCCTCGTCGATGGAGGCGACCATCATCAGCGCCTCGCGGGACATGCGGGCCTCGGTGTACCGCATGGCGGCGGGCAGGTCGTCGCCGCCGAGCGAGCCGAAGTTGCCGTGCCCGTCGACCAGCGGCATCCGCATCGCCCAGGGCTGGGCCATCCGCACCATCGCGTCGTAGATCGCGCTGTCGCCGTGCGGGTGCAGCTTGCCCATGACCTCGCCGACGACGCGCGCGCACTTGACGTGCCCGCGGTCGGGGCGCAGCCCCATCTCGTTCATCGAGTACAGGATCCGCCGCTGGACGGGCTTCAGCCCGTCGCGGGCGTCGGGAAGCGCCCGCTGGTAGATCACCGAGTACGCGTACTCGAGGTAGCTGCCGCGCATCTCCTCGGAGACGTCGACGTCGACGATGTTCTCCTCGAAGTCCGGCGGCGGGGGAGGGGCTTGGGATCCGCGTCGTGCCATGCCCCACATTGTGGCCGGTCCCGCCGACATCTTTCGCCCGCCCCACCGGATGGGCCGCGGATCGGATCCGGGTCCGGCCGCGGTGCGCGATCCGGTCAGCGGCCGTGGCAGATTGGTCCCGGACGGTTCTCACCCGCGGCCGCGCCCCGGCCGCGTCCCCCGCGGAGGTACCCGATGAGCGCGCTGGCCGACTTCCAGAACTCGATCTACCTGCAGGGACTCGGTGACGTGCGGCCGCCGCTGCCGACCGACCTGACCCGGCTGGAGGGGCTCGCCGAGGGCGTCCTGTCGGCGCAGGCGTTCGGGTACGTGGCGGGATCGGCGGGCAGCGAGGCGACCGCGCGGGCCAACCGGGACGCGTTCGACCGGTGGCGGATCGTCCCGAGGTTCCTGCGGGACGTGGCGCACCGCGACCTGTCGGTGGAGGTTCTCGGCACCGCGATGCCCTCGCCGGTCCTGCTCGCGCCGATCGGCGTGCAGTCGATCTTCCACCCGGACGGGGAGCTCGCCACCGCGCGCGCGGCGGGCGCCGAGGGGCTCACCATGGTGCTCAGCACCGCCTCCTCCCACTCCATCGAGGAGGTCGCGGAGGCCAACGGCGACGGCGCGCCCCGCTGGTATCAGCTCTACTGGCCGAAGGACCGGGACCTCGCCGTCAGCTTCCTGGAGCGGGCCAAGGCGGCGGGCTACACGGCGCTCGTCGTCACGCTCGACACGTTCACGCTGGCATGGCGGCCCCGCGACCTGGACCAGGCGTACCTGCCGTTCCTGCGCGGCATCGGGGTCGCCAACTACTTCAGCGACCCCGTCTTCCAGAAGGCGGTCGGCGGGCCCGTCACCGACTCCAACCGCGACGCCGCGCTCCTGCACTGGGTCGCCAACTTCGGCAACCCGTCCCTGACGTGGGACGACCTGGCGTTCCTGCGGGACCACTGGGACGGGCCGATCGCGCTGAAGGGCGTCCAGCACCCCGACGACGCGCGCCGCGCGGTGGACGCGGGGATGGACGGCGTGATCGTGTCCAACCACGGCGGGCGGCAGGTCGATGGCGCCATCGCGTCGCTGGACGCCCTGCCCGGCGTGGTCGACGCCGTCCGCGACCAGGCGACCGTGCTGTTCGACAGCGGGATCCGCACCGGGTCGGACGTCGCGAAGGCGCTCGCCCTGGGCGCCAAGGCGGTGCTGCTCGCGCGCCCGTACGCCTACGGGCTGGCGCTCGGCGGGCAGGCCGGGGTCCAGCACGTCCTGCGCTGCATCCAGGCCGAGCTGGAGCTGACCATGGCGCTGTCCGGCGTCACCCGGCTGGACGAGCTGTCTCCGGAGACTCTGGTTCGCGCTTAGGGTCCGGTGTGGGCGGGGCGTAGATCGCGTGTATGCGGGCCAGTCCCGTGTCTATGGCGTGCGCGGCGTCGCCTTCTTCCGCCGCGAGCGGCCTGTAGGGCGTGCCGTCGTGGCGTCCGGCCACTGCGCGCCGTACGGCGGCCACGTTGGTGCGCAGTCCTTTGACGCCGGGCTCAAGGGCGCGGACGTGCGGCACGGTCTCGCGTAGGAGGTCGATGACGTCGGCAGGGTGGGGCCGCGCGCGTGTGACGAACCGGTGGAGCCGGAGCGGTCCGTAGACGTTGTCCATCTCGGCGACGGAGTTCTCGAACCGGGCGCGGGCGTGTGGCTCGCCCTTCAGGACGTCGGTGAGGGCCGCCAAGGACTCGGATATGCGGCGGCGCAGAACGTCCCGTGTGCGGAACGGCAGGACGAACCACGCCGCGGCGGAGCCCAATGCGGCGCCGAGGAGGATCGCTTCGAGTCGCGTGTGCAGCAGGGGCACGGCGGACTGCCCGAAGTACCCGTAGAGCAGCGACAGCGCGGCCGTGACCCCGCCGGCCCAGTACGCGTAGCTCCGCTGGCGCAACCACGCCGCCAGGCCGAGGACGACGAAGATGAGGACGACCGCGTCGGGGTCCCGGGGCGCGAACAGGCCGGACACCAGGGCGGCCAACACCGTTCCACCGGCCGCGCCGAGCGCGCGCAGGAGACCCTTGTGGAGGGCGTCGCCGCGTCCGCGCGCCCCGTTGCACACGATGAACGCCGTAAGGACGACCCACGACCAGTGATCCGGGAACAGCAGGTGTCCGGCGGCGAACGCGGCGCAGAGAGCCACGCCCATCTGCGCAGCCATGCGGGTGCTGGCGGGCAGCCGCTTGTCAGCGGCGGCAGGAGCCGGGGCTTCTACGCGGCCGGTGCGCCAGGGGCGCTCCACGGCGACCTGGACGACCGTCACCCAGGAGTAGGCGATGAGCGCCACCACCGGTGCCCACAGCAGGTGGGTCGAAGGCGCGCCGGGCGCGCCGTGAGGGATGACGAGCAGGGCGATCGCTGGGAGCATCATCAGCGTGCCGGCCTTGGTGAAGCGGGGCCCGAAGCGGCGGATCCAGACCCCGGACGCGACGAGCGCGGCGAACGCGGCGTCTCCTACGAACGCGTCATCCCGCATGAGGGTGCCGAGACCGACCGACGCGAGCGCGACGGTGGGCAGGACGGCGAACCCGATCAGGCGGTCGGACGGACGGGCGCCGCGATGCGCCCTGGAGAGGGTGACGGCCAGCACGACGGCCTGCATGACGACGTCGGCGTGCAGGTGCGCCGCGCGCTCCAGCAGCAGCGCCGTGCCGAAGGACGCCAGGACGGCGGCCATCGTGGCGGCCGCGACGGCGACCGGCGCCTTCGCGGCGGCGAATGTCCGGACCGTGCCCACCGCCATGGCCCACCTCTCAAGAATTAGTAAGGAATAGCGTAACATTATGCCGAGCGAGGCGAGTGATCGGCCCGAGGTGCCGAGGGAAGCGGTGGTGGAGATCCGCCGCGGGGTGATGCGGATGGCGCGCCGGATGCGCGCCTCCCGCTCCCCGGACGCGCTGAGCAGCAACAAGCTGGTCGTGCTCGGGCACCTGGCCCGCAACGGCCCCAGTTCGGCCGGCGAGGTGGCGGCCGCCGAGAAGCAGCGCCCGCAGTCGCTGACCAGGGTCTTCGCCGAGCTGGAGGAGTCCGGGCTGATCCTGCGCGCGCGCGACGAGCGGGACCGCAGGCAGGCCGTGCTGACCATCACCCCGGCCGGGATCGAGGCGCTCAGGCGCGACCTGGACGAGCGCGACGCGTGGCTCGCCGGGGCGCTCGGCGAGCTGGGCGAGACCGAGCGCGAGGTGCTGCGGCTGGCCGCCCGGCTCATGGACCGGCTGGCGGAATAGTTCGTCACTGCTTACTATTTTGGGAGCGATGATTCCCGGGTAAGGAGACGCGCATGCGCTGGCCTGATCACGCCATCTGGTGGCACGTCTACCCGCTCGGCTTCACCGGCGCCGAACGCGCCGCCCTCCCGTCCGGCTCCCCGCCCGAGCACCGGCTGGAGCGGATCGCGGGATGGCTCGACCACCTGGTGGCGCTCGGCTGCAACGGCCTCGCCCTCGGGCCCGTGTTCGCGTCCGAGACCCATGGCTACGACACCGTCGACCACTTCCGCGTCGACCCGCGCCTCGGCGACGAGGACGACCTGCGGCGGCTCGTCGAAGCGGCGTCGGAGCGGGGCGTCCGGGTCCTCCTCGACGGGGTCTTCAACCATGTCGGCCGGGGCTTCCCGCGCTTCGCCGACGTCGAGGCGCGGGGCGGCGCGTCGCCGTACGCGGGATGGTTCGTCCCTGAAGGCGACGGCGGCTTCCGCACGTTCGAAGGCCACCACAAGCTCGTGGCCCTCAACCACGACGAACCGGCGGTCGCCGATTACGCCGTCGAGGTCATGAGCCACTGGCTGGAGCGCGGCATCGACGGATGGCGGCTGGACGCCGCGTACGCCGTCCCGGCGGAGTTCTGGCGGACGGTGACCGACCGCGTCCGCGCGCGCTTCCCCGACGCATGGCTCGTAGGGGAGGTCATCCACGGCGACTACGCGGGCTTCGTGGAACGCAGCGGACTGGACTCCGTCACCCAGTACGAACTATGGAAGGCCATCTGGAGCTCGCTGAACGACCGCAACTTCTTCGAGCTGGCCCATGCCCTCACCCGCCACGACGGGATGCTCGGCACGTTCGTCCCGCAGACCTTCGTCGGCAACCACGACGTGACGCGCATCGCCAGCCGCCTCGACGACGAGCGCCACCTAGCGCACGCGCTCGTCGTCCTCCTCACCACCGCCGGCGTTCCTTCCATCTACGCCGGTGACGAGTTCGCCTTCCACGGCGTCAAGGAGGAACGCGAAGGCGGCGACGACGCCATACGTCCCGCCTTCCCCGTGCGCCCCGACGAGGCGCCCGGTTACGGCGCCCCCCACCATCGCCTCCACCAGGACCTCATCGGTGTGAGGCGCCGCCACCCATGGCTCGTCCGCGCGCACACGAAGGTCGCCACCTTGACCAATACGGCGCTCTCCTACACAGTGGGGCAGGGCGATGAGCGCCTGGGCGTCGTCCTCAACCTCGCCGACGAGCCCGCCAAGGCCGACCTCCCCGCCGCCGGATGGACCCGCATCGCCGGAGACGCCGACTTCCACGGCGAAGGCGCCCTGATACCTCCGCGAGGCTGGGCCATCGCCCGCCCATGACAGATGTCATGGCCGGCCCCTGCGAACCTCATGGCCCGCACCTGACGCCCGTGACTGCACGCGGAGATCGTCCGTCGGCAGCATGGGACCCATGAAGGCACACGTGATCGAGGTACGCGACCTGCAGCTGAACGAGGCCGTGCGAGACGTCTCGTTCACCGTGGCGAAGGGCGAGGTGTACGCGCTGCTCGGCCGGTACGGATCGGGCAAGACCACCCTGCTGGAGATGCTCGCCGGCCTGCGGCGCCCGACCGGCGGCACGGTCCGCGTCCGCGGCGCCGACCCCTACACCGACCGCGACGCCGCCCGGTCCGGCACCGTCTGGCGCGACGGCGGCCTGTTCCCCGGACTGACCGTCGCCGAGATCATCGACACCTGGCGGCGCTGGACCCTCGACCCGGTCACCCGCGACGAGGCGCTGCGCCTCGCCCGCCTCACCGGCCACGCCGACGTCCCCTTCGAACGGCTCGACCCGGGCCGCCGGCGCCTGCTCGACCTCGCGCTCGCCCTCATCGGCCGCTCCGACGTGCTCTTCCTCGACGAACCCACCGCCGGGCTCGACGAGGACGCCGCCCGCGAGGTCTGGTCCGTCCTGCTCCTGCTGGCCGCGCACGGCAGCACCGTCGTGATCACGACCCGCGACACCGGCGAGGCGTGCCGCGCCGACCGGGTCGGCGTGCTCGACGACGGCCGCCTCGTCACCGGACGCGCCTCCGCCCGCCTCGGCACCCCCGCCCGGTCCGGCACCGCCGCCCGGTCCGGCACCGCCGCCCGGCACGCCCCGCACGCCGCCTGACCGGCGCCGGAAGCGTGGACGACGGCGGCCGGACCCCGCTCCTGCGCGCGCTCGGCGGGATCGTCCCCGCGCACCGGCCTCGGCGCCGCCCCGATCCCTTGACACCCGCATACTCTGGGCGCGTGCAGCCGAGGATCCCGCGCCCCACCGTCATCGCCGCGATCATCGTGGGGATGACGGCGGTCACCCTCGCCGGGTTCCTCCTGCCCGCGCTCTGGTACGAGGTCTTCGACCGCCACGACCCCGCACGCGTCGCGTTCTCCGCCGCCGGCGTCGCCACCGCGTTCGCGCTCTACGCCCGGATGCTGTGGCTCAACATGATGCGCCGCACCGCCCCGGGGCACCGCTTCGGGCTGGCCGCGATCGCCGCGATCTGCTGGACGCTGCCGCTGCTCGGCGTCGGACACGGCTGGGGCAACGCCCTCCTCGTCCCCGCCGGGCTGATCGCCGTCGTCCTGCCGCTCCGGCAGGCGATCCCGGTGGCGGCCGCCGCGGCCGTCCTCACCCCCGTCTACGGCGTCGTCCTCGGCCTGCCCGCCTTGAGCGTCCTCTACGAGATGGTCGGCGTACCGCTCGCCGCCTTCTCCGGATACGTACAGGTATGGCTGTTCCACGTCGTCCAGGAACTGCGGGAGGCGCGCGCCGAGGTGGCCCGGTCCGCGGTGGGGGAGGAGCGCCTCCGCTTCGCCCGCGACCTGCACGACGTCCTCGGCCACAGCCTCCAGGCCGTCGCGCTCCGCGCGGAGGTCGCCGAACGCTACCTCGACCGCGACCCCGGCCGCGTCCGCAAGGAGCTCACCGAGATCCAGACGATGGCGCGCGACTCCGTCCGCGACGTCCGCGAGGTGGTCCGCGGCTACCGCGCCACGTCCCTGCGCACCGAGCTGGACGGGATGTCCGCCGTCCTGCGCGCCGCCGGCATCCGCTGCGACAGGCCCGAGGTGTCCCCCGAACTCCCCGCCCACGTGCACGAACCGCTCGGCTGGGTCGCCCGGGAGGCCGCCACCAACGTGCTCCGGCACTCCAGCGCCACCTGGTGCGAGATCACCGTGCGCGCCGACGGCGACCGCGTCCGCGTGGAGATCGTCAACGACGGCGCGCCGCGCCGCGCCGCGGGCGACTCCGGCAGCGGCCTGACCGGCCTCGCCGAGCGGATCACCGCCGCCGGCGGCCGCTTCAGCGCCGGGCCGTCCGGCGACGGGACCTTCCGGGTGACCGCCGCGGTCCCGGCGGCCCCCGCACCGAGGGGAGAGGCATGATCCGCGTCCTGCTGGCCGACGACCACCTGCTGATCAGGGAGGCCCTCGTCCTGCTGCTGGAGACCGAGGACGGCATCGAGGTCGCCGCCGACGTCGGCCGCGGCGACGAGGCCGTCGACCGCGCCCTCGCCCTCCGGCCCGACGTCGCCGTCCTCGACATCGACATGCCGGGCCTCGACGGCCTCGCCGCCGCCGAACGCCTCTCCCGCGACCTGCCCGGCTGCCGCCTGGTGATCGTCACCGCGCACGGCCGGCCCGGCAACCTGCGCCGCGCGATGGCCGCCGGCGTGCGCGGCTTCCTCGGCAAGGACGCCCCCGGCGCCCGGCTCGCCGAGGTCATCCGCCAGGTCGCCGCCGGCGCCCGCTACATCGACCCGCAACTCGCCGCCGACGCCCTCGCCGCCGAGGAGTGCCCCCTCACCCCCCGCGAGCTCGACACCCTGCGCGCCGCCGCCGACGGCGCCCCCGTCTCCCGCATCGCCCGCGGTCTCGGCCTGTCCGAGGGCACCGTCCGCAACTACCTGTCCGCCGCCGTCACCAAGCTCGGCGTCCACAACCGCCACGCCGCCGTCAACACCGCCCGAGACCTCGGCTGGCTCTGACCCCTCACCGGGCGACCGACGTTGATGGCCGGCACCGCGGGACACGATCAGGTGTTGAGGGCCGCCGTGGCGTCTGGGGGTCAGCGGCGGGCGAGGAGGAGGGAGCCCCGCTTGGTCACTGGGAGCGGGGTGGGGAGGCGTGACGCCGCCTCGGCGGCCTGGGGACGGGGGACCCGCCGGGCGACCAGGTAGTCGCGGATCGCGGCCCGGTCGGGCAGTGTGATCAGCGGAGCGTCCCAGCGCTCCACCTCCACCTCGTCGAACACCTCGCAGACCCGCGCCGGCGCGTCCTCGGCGTCGAAGGTGGACGGCTCGGGACGCCAGACCGGCGCCAGCTCCGGGCTGTCGGTCCGGCAGATCGCCGAGACCAGCAGGGTCCCGCCAGGCGCCAGCACCCGGCGCGCCTCCCGCAGGGCGATGCGCGGTTCGTCCAGGTGGTACAGCATGTTCACCGCCACGGCCGCGTCGAAGGCGCCGTCGCGGAACGGCAGGCGCAGCGCGTCGGCCCGCAGGCGCGGCGCGGGGTGGGCGCGCAGGAGCGCCGCGGACGCGTCCAAGCCGACGAAGCGGAAGCGCGGCGCGTCGGGGTGGGCGCGGCGCAGCGCGCCCTCCCCGCAGCCGATGTCCAGCACGCGGGAGGCCCCGGCCGCCAGCAGCTTCGCGGCGATGTGGTCGTGCAGGCTCCGCGCCCCGATCAGGTATTGGCGGGTGACCCGCGCGGCGAGGCGGAAACGCTCCGGGTCTGCGTCGTAGTCGGGCGTCAGAGCCATAGGGTGAGTCTGCCCACCGGGGCCTTGGGGATGCCTCGTCAGGCGGTGGTGCCGCCGTCGACGACCATGTCGTGGCCCACCAGGTAGGCCGACTCGTCGGAGGCCAGCCACAGGACGGCGTCCGCCACTTCCGAGGGGTCGCTCGGCCGTCCCGCCGGGATGGCCGACTTCAGCCGCGCGTCGCGCTCCGCCCTGGTCTCGCCGGGACGCAGCGACATCGGGGTGTCGCTCGCGCCGGGGCTGACCGCGTTGACGCGCACCCCGTCGGCGATGTGGTCGATGGCCGCGGAGCGGGTCAGGATGCTGACGCCCGCCTTCGACGCGGCGTACGCGGCCATCCCCGGCCTGCGCCCATGCACGCCGATGTTGGACGCGATGTTCACGATCGTGCCGCCGCCGTGCGCGCGCATGTGGGTGATCTCGTGCTTCATCGACAGGAACACGCCCGTCAGGTTCACGTTGAGGACCGTGCGCCAGGCGTCCTCGTCGAGGTCGGCGACGGGACCGACGGGGCCGAGCGTTCCGGCGTTGTTGACCGCGACGTGCAGGCCGCCGTGGCGGCCGGTGACCGCGGCGACCATGGCGGCGGCGTCACCGGGGACGGTCAGGTCGGCGACCACGTGATCGGCGCGCCCGCCGCCGGCCTGGATCTCCTCGACTGCCTGGACGAGGGCCTTCTCGTCGCGTCCGGACAGGACCACGGTGGCCCCCTCCTCGGCGAAGGCGCGGGCGGTGACCCGGCCGATCGCGCCGGCGCCGCCGGTGACCAGGACGACCCGCTCGGCGAAGCGTTCTCTCATGGCATCTCCCAATTCTAGAATGATCGATCTTGAATAAGGGCAAGGGTTGGACGCTCAGAGGCATAGGTGTCGACCCGTACGGGCGGCGCGGTCGCGCGGGTCGGCCGCGTCAGTGCGCCGGGGAAGCGGGGCGCCCGGCGTCACTGCGGCGAGCGGGCGGGGCGGCGTCGGCATCGAGGCCGCCGCGGCGCCCGCGAGCGATCAGGCGAGGAGGGCCTGGGCCTGGCGGGCGGCGTCCCGGATCCGGGCCTCCTCCGCCGGGGCCCGGCCCAGGACGCGCATGCCCTGGAAGATCACCAGCAGCAGCCGGGCGAGGCCGCGCGGGTCGGCGCCGTCGGGCAGCTCCCCCTGCGCGCGGGCGCGGGTCAGCGCCGACGTCAGGGTCGCCTCGAGGAAGTTCCAGCTGGACTCCACCAGGCGCGCCGCCTCGGCGTCCCGGGCGGCCAGCTCGACCGCCGTGTTCACCACCAGGCAGCCGAGGCGCGGCCGATCCCGGCCCGCCTCATCGGCGTAGCGGTCGATCAGCGCGCGCACGGCCGGCAGGACCGGACCGGGCTGCGACAGCGCCTCGGCGATCTTCGGATCGGTCGTCTCGAGATAGCGCTCGAGCGCCCGCAGGAACAGCTCGTGCTTGCCGCCGAACGTCGCGTAGACGCTCGCGCGGGCGATGCCGAGATGCTCGACGAGGTCGGCAATGGAGGTCGCCTCGTACCCCCGCTCCCAGAACAGCTCCAGCGCGCGCAGCAGCGCCGCGTCCGGATCGAACTCCTTGGTCCGCGCCATGGGTCGACCGTACGGCTATTGAGAACGATCGGTCAAATATCAGGCGTCCGAGCTGGCGGGGACGGTGGGACGGTCGAGGTCCAGCGTGTCCAGCACCGAGCCGTCCGCCGCGAGCGCCTCGACGACGGGACCGCGCCGGGCGCCCCACACCACGACGATGTGCCCGTGCGGCGGGACCTGGAGGAACCGCTTGCCCACCCGGACCCGCGTCACCTCGGCCGAGGCCCGCAGCCGCGCCTCGTTCACCCACTTCGCGCCCCACGGCAGCAGCCGGTTGGCGTTCCGGACCGTCCGTCCCGTGCCGTACTTGTACAGGTAGCGGCCCATCTCACCGGACGAGCGGCGCACCAGGGGCTCGTAGGGCGCCGAGCCGCCGCCCCCGCCGAGGCCCATCCACTCGCCGTCCCGCCGGTGGAACGTTCTGCCCTCGATGAACGGGTCGACGCCGCCCCCGCCCCACTGGTGGAGGAACGTGACAACGGCGACGTCGCCGTCCATGTCGAGGCCGAGCGGAAGGAAGTCCCGTTCCTCGTCGAAGGTGTCGGGGGCGGGATCGGGCATGCCGTCCCGAAGGAGCCGCAGGCACTCCTCATGCACCTCGTGGTCGTTCATGTTCGGGGACCTCTGATCGTGCAGGCAGGGGTAGGGGCCCTCCCGCGAGAGGGCCCCGACGTTCGACTCACTCTAGAGGTCCGGCTCGTCTGGTTTCACCCGTCTGGCGTACTCCCGTCGATGCTTTGCCATCTGTCCTTCATCGCCCCGTCGTTCGCATCTTCGGCGCTCGTTCCGCCCCCGTATCCGCCGAGGTCCGAGCCCTTCGACCCGTCCGCCTTGGCCCCTCCCGCACCCTCCGCGCGCTCTCGAACATCGCCGCCTCCCTGACGCCCCGAAGGCGCCCCGCCCTCACCGGCCGCCTCTTCCCCACGGACACCGCCGCTCAGGCCCTCCCACCGGAAGGCCGCCGGGCGCCCACCCCCCCGGTCGTGCGGGCTGAAGGGAAGCCGGGCGGGCGTTGCCGGTCGCGGTGTGCTGGGCAGGCGCCGAGCGGTTGCCGTCGGTCCCGTTCGACAGGACGGGCTTCGGGCGGTCTTGGTTGGTTCCTGCGGGCGGGGTGGGCGCCGAGCGGTTGTCGTCGGTTCCGTTCGGCGGAACGGGTGCCGGGTGGTCTCGGTCGGCTGCTGCGGGCTGGACGGGCACCGGGTGGTGGTCGTCGGATTCGGTGGGCCGGGCGGGTGCCGGGGTGGGGGACAGGGAGCGGATGGCGAGGACTGCGCAGGCGCAGGCGAGCGGCAGCTCCAGCCCGGCGGCCATCGCCACGGCCAGGGCGCGCTCCGCGCCGGGGGCGGAGGTCAGGACGTCGAACCACGCGTCCATGGCCAGGAGGGCGCCGGTGGCGGCGGCGGGCAGGCCGTGCCGCGGGTCGCGCCGCGCCAGCAGCACGCCGGTGCCGAGGAGCCCGGCGCCGATCAGCACGTCCAGCCCGACCCAGGCCATCGACCAGTTCGACACCTGGGTGGTGGACGGCAGCGTGCGGGCCAGGACGAACATCCAGGGCACCATCATGACGCCGCCGGCGGCGAAGCCCAGGCCGATCCAGCGCTCCCGCTGTCCGAGCGTCCCGCGACGGGACAGCGCGGTACGGGACAGCGCGGCACGGGAGAGGGGCCGCCGAGGGCGGGGACGGGAGAGGGCCCGGGGGCGGCGGCCGGGGGCGGGGAAGGGGACGGTGTTCGCGACCATGACTGGACTCCCTGGTGATCTCGCACCGCTGACCGGGTGCACGATCAAGCCTGGCCGCGAACCGGCTCACGATCAGTAGCGCGCATATCCGACCGGGGGTGGTACCAGGTTCACCTTTGTCTCGGATGTTCGCTTCATGGCGGCGCCCCAACTGGGGCAATACGGTTGCGTCCATGGCATCCATCTCTCCGGCCCGGCGTGCCCTCGCGCACGCTCCGTGGTCGCCGGCGGCGTGGCGCGACACCACGTTCGTCGCCTCGGGGGTGCCGCTGCAGTTCGCCGGCTGGGCCGTCCTCTGCTCGGTCTGGCCGTTCTGGGCGCCGGTGGCCCTGACACCGGTCCTCCTGGTGCTGGCCGGGTCGTGCGCGCTGACGCTGCTGGCGCTGCGGCCGCTGACGCGCTGGCAGCGGGAACGCTGCTGGGCGATGCTGGGGCTGCACATCCCGCCCATGCCGGGCTTCGACGAGGGCCGCGCGTGGGAGGTGCTGCGCGGGCTCCGCAGGCCCGAGGTGTGGCGGGTGCTGCGGTACCACCTGCTCGTCGGGCCGATCCTGGCGTTCGGGGGGCTGGCGACGATCGCGGCGTGGACCGGCGGGGCGATCCTCGCGTCCGCCGGCGCGTACACCTGGGCGCTGCCCGGCACGAGCCCGCTGAGCTCGGTGGACAAGGCGCACGCCGTCCGCGTCGGGATCCTGTCGGTCGTCGGCGTGCTGCTGCTGGTCGCGGCGCCGTGGGTCGCCGCCGGGGTCCGGCGCCTGGACGCGCGCGCGGCGGCCGCGCTGCTCGGGCCCGACCGGGCCGCCGAGCTGGAGCGGCGGGTCGAGGACCTGGCCGAGAAGCGCGCGAGCGTCGTGGACGCCGCCGACCTGGAACGCCGCCGCATCGAGCGCGACCTGCACGATGGCGCGCAGCAGCGGCTCGTCTCGCTCGCGCTGAACCTCGGGCTGGCCCGCGAGACCCTCACCGGCGTGCCCGACGACGCCATGCAGGTGATCGTCGAGGCGCACGAGGAGGCCAAGGAGGCGCTGACCGAGCTGCGCAACCTGATCCGCGGGCTGCATCCGGCGGTGCTGGAGGACCGGGGCCTGGACGCCGCGCTGTCCGGCGTCGCGGCCCGGGTGCCGCTGGAGGTCCGGCTGCGCGTCCAGGTGGAGCCGCGCGCCTCGTCGACCGTCGAGGCGGTCGCGTACTTCGTCGTCTCGGAGGCGCTCACCAACGTCGTCAAGCACGCCAAGGCGACCGCGGTGGACGTCGCGGTGATCCGGGAGGGCGAGCGACTGCGCGTGACCGTCGCCGACGACGGCGTGGGCGGCGCGGACCCGGCCCGGGGGACGGGTCTGACCGGGCTCGGGCGGCGGGTCAGCTCGGTGGACGGTACCTTCCGGATCACCAGCCCCGCCGGGGGGCCGACGACCGTCACCGTGGAGTTGCCGTGCGCATTGTGATCGCCGAGGACTCGGTCCTGCTGCGGGCCGGGCTGATCAAGCTGCTGGAGACCTCGGGGTTCGAGGTGGCGGCGGCGGTCGGCGAGGCGGAGGGCCTGCTGGCGGCCGTGCGCGAGCACCGCCCGGACGCGGCGATCGTCGACGTGCGGATGCCGCCGGGCTTCACCGACGAGGGCGTGCGCGCCGCGCTGGTGATGCGGCGGGAGGCGCCGGAGGTCGCCGTCCTGCTGCTGTCGCAGTACGTCGAGGAGCGGTACGCGGCGGACCTGCTGTCGACGAACACCAGCGGCGTCGGGTACCTGCTGAAGGACCGGGTCGCGGACGTGTCGGTGTTCCTGGACGCGCTGCGCCGGGTGGCCGCCGGCGGCACCGCGCTGGACCCGGAGGTCGTCTCGCAGTTGCTCCTGCGCCGTCATCGCGACCCCCTCGACCGGCTGACCCCGCGCGAGAAGGAGGTCCTGGCGCTGATGGCGGAGGGGCGTTCGAACGCGGGGATCGCCGCCGCCCTCGTGGTGAGCGAGAGCGCCGTCGCCAAGCACATCAACAACATCTTCGCCAAGCTCGACCTCCCGCACGCCGAGGGCGACCACCGCCGCGTGCTGGCCGTGCTGCGCTTCCTGGACGGGGAGACATGACCGCCACCGGGACCGGGACCGGCGCCGCCGCGCCTGACGCCGGCCCGCCTCACGCCGGTTCGGGCACCGGCTCGCCGGCCGCCGCAGGGGACCGGCCGCGGCGCCGCGGCGTGTGGATCTTCCTCGCGGCCGCCACCGCCGCCGTCGTGGTCGTTCCCATCTGCCTGGCGATGGGCGGACGGGCGATGCGGCGGACCGCGGAGTACGTCACCCCGTACCATCACGCGATCAAGGAACTCCGCGTCGAGGCCGGCAGTGCCGAGGTGTCGATCGGGACGGGCGCGGCCGGCCGGGCGCGCGTCTTCAAGCGGCTGAAGTGGGTGCTGCGGAAGCCGGTCGTGACGGAGTCGCTCCATGGCGACGTGCTGTCCATCGCCGTGCGGTGCCCCGGCGCGGCCAGCCTCTACGGTGGCTGGGAATGCGGCGCCGACATCGACGTGCAGGTTCCGGCCGGCGTGCGCGTCTCGGCGGCGTCGGGCTCGGGGGAGATCACCGTGCGCGGCGTGGACGGCGACCTGGACCTGCGCACCGGGTCGGGGGAGATCAGCGTGGTCGGCTCGCACGGCGCGCTGCGGGCGCGGGCCGGCTCGGGGACGATCCGCGGCACCCGGCTGGCCTCGGCCGACACGGAGGCGGTGGTGGGCGCCGGGGAGCTCGACCTGCGCTACGCCGAGCCGCCGCGGACCGTGGACGTCTCGGCCCACGCGGGCTCGGTGAAGATCATCGTGCCTGCGGGCTCGCACTACCGGGTCCAGGGCTGGACCGGCTCGGGTGATACGCATCTCAACCGGGCGCTCGTCGACGACCGGTCGGACCGGTCGATCTCGGTCCGGAGCGGCTCGGGCTCGTCGTATCTCGACTACTACGACGACTGACCCGGTTCCCGCGACGGTGCAGGGTGAGCGCCGCTCCGGGCGCCCGGCGGGCGTCGGCCGGGTGCCCGGCGGCGGCCTGTCGCGTCCGGCTCTCCGGCGGTCCGTGAACGGGTTGCGGGCGGCTGACCGGCGCGTTCGCGGCCGTGGCGCGATTTGCGTCATTTGTCGTTGGTTGGTTGACTGCTGACATGAGCCTCGTACGCCCCCGCCGTGAGCGCGGCCCGCTGACGCAGCGGGCCATGCGGCGTACGTGCTGCCGGCGAATGTGTGACCGCTGAGGGCCCCCGCCTGAGCCTCGCGCCCCGAAGCGAGCGAACTCCGAGACCCGAGCCGCACATGAACTTCCAACGCCACCTGCTGAGCCACGCCCCGTATCCCCCCGGTCGGACCTGACCGGCCGCGCGCCCGATCGAGCGCGAGGCCGCCTCAGCGGTCCCGGCCACCACGGCCGGACCCGCTGAGGACATCGTCGGGCGGCCGTCCCGGACGCGGAAGTGGAACCGTGTTCTGTGGATAACCGCCGGCGCCGGCCTCCCGGGCCCGCCGGGCCCGGCTCCCGCACGACCGGACGCCGCGGCACCTGATCGGACACGCACCGGAGCTGCCCCGTCCACCCCCGCACCGCCCCGACCAGGGCGGCGCCCGTCCGCACGGATGATTCTCTGTGATCCAGATCGAAAAACTCAGGAAGGTCCACCGCGCCCGCGGGCGCGAGGTGACCGCCGTCGACGGCGTCGACCTGACCGTCCGCGAGGGCGAGGTCTTCGGCGTCCTGGGCCCGAGCGGCGCCGGCAAGAGCACCCTGCTGCGCTGCGTCAACCTGCTGGACCGCCCGGACGAGGGCCGCGTCATGATCGGCGGGCGCGACCTGCTCGCGCTGCGGGGCGCCGAGCTGCGCCGCGCCCGGCAGGGCATCGGCATGATCCACCAGCACTTCGGCCTGCTCGGCAGCCGCACGGTGGCCGGCAACGTCGCGTTCCCGCTGGAGGTCATGGGCGTCCCGCGGCGCGAGCGCGCCGAGCGGGTCGCCGAGCTGCTCGACCTGGTCGGCCTCACCGGGCACGCGAAGGCGTACCCGGCGCAGATCTCCGGCGGCCAGAAGCAGCGCGTCGGCATCGCGCGGGCGCTCGCCGGGCGCCCGAAGGTGCTGCTGTCCGACGAGGCGACCTCCGCGCTCGACCCGGAGACCACCGCGTCGATCCTGGAGCTGCTGCGCGACCTGAACCGCCGCCTCGGCCTCACCGTCCTGCTGATCACGCACGAGATGGACGTCGTCAAGCGCATCTGCGACTCGGCCGCGGTCATGCGCGACGGCCGGTTCACCGAGTCCGGGCCGGTGACCGAGCTGCTGGCGCGTCCCGGGTCCGAGCTGGCGCGCGGGCTGTTCCCGCTGCCGCCCGCCGAACCCCGCGACGGCACGACGCTCGTCGAGGTCACCTTCGTGGGCGGGGCGACCGACCAGCCGTTCGTGTCGGCGCTGGCCCGCAAGTACGCGCTGGACGTCAACATCCTCGGCGGCGCCGTCGAGACGGTCGGCGGCGAGCGGGTCGGGCGGCTCCAGCTCGAGCTGCCGGGCGACCCGTCGGCGAACGCCGCGCAGCTCGCGTTCCTGCGCGAGTCCGGCCTCGCCGTCGAGGTGCGGACCCGCACCACCGCCGCCCCGGCACCGCCCACCGGCGCGCCCGCCGCCCCGACCACCACCCCGACCACCGCGCCCGCCGAGGAGGACGCCCGATGAGCTGGGACGAGGTCATGCCGCTGCTGTGGCCGGCCACCCGGGAGACCCTCTACATGACCGGGGTCGCGACGCTGTTCACCGCGGTGCTCGGGCTGCTGTTCGGCGTGCTGCTGGTGGTCACCGAGCGCGGCGGGCTGCTGCCCGCCCCGCCGGTCAACAGGGTCCTCGGCGTGGTCGTGAACATCGGCCGGTCGCTGCCGTTCCTGATCCTGATGGTGGCGATCATCCCGTTCACCCGGATCGTCGTCGGCACCAGCATCGGCAACGCCGCCGCGATCGTCCCGCTGACCGTCGGCGCCATCCCGTTCTACGCCCGGCTCGTCGAGATCGCGCTGCGCGAGGTCGACCCGGGCGTGATCGCCGCGGCGGACGCCATGGGCGCGACCCGCCGCGAGATCGTCGGCAAGGTGCTGCTGCGCGAGGCCCGGCCCGGCCTGGTGTCCGGGCTGACCGTCACCGTGATCGCGCTGATCGGCTACACCGCCATGGCCGGCACGGTCGGCGGCGGCGGGCTCGGCAACCTCGCCGTCACCTACGGCTACGAGCGCTTCGAGACAAAGGTCATGGTCGCGACCGTGCTGCTGCTCGTCGTGCTCGTCCTGATCATCCAGGCCGTGGGGGACCTCGTCGCCCGCCGCCTCTCCCACAAGTGACACCGCTCTCACCGCACAGAAAGGCACTCCTCGTGCTTCGCAAGCTCACCATCGCGCTCGCCTCCGTCGGCCTGGTCGCTGGCCTGGCGGCCTGCGGCTCCTCGGGCGCGTCCGACGATCCGGACGCCCCGCTGAAGGTCGCGGTCAACCCCGTCCCGCACGGCGACATCCTGAAGTACGTCAAGGACAACCTGGCGGCCAAGGCCGGGCTCAAGCTGGACATCGTGACCTTCGACGACTACCAGCAGCCCAACACCGCGCTGAAGGAGAAGCAGGTCACCGCCAACTACTTCCAGCACGTGCCCTTCATGGAGGAGTACGAGAAGAAGGCCGGGACCAAGCTGACGTTCGTCGCGCCCGTGCACCTGGAGCCGCTCGGCGTGTACTCCAGCAAGGTGAAGAGCCTGCAGGCGATCCCGCAGAACGCGACCGTGGCGGTGCCGAACGACCCGGCGAACGAGGGTCGCTCGCTGAAGCTGCTCGCCGACAACGGCCTGCTGACGCTGAAGCCGGGCGCGCCCACGAGCGCCACGGAGAAGGACATCGCGAGCAACCCCAAGCACCTGAAGTTCAAGCCGCTGAAGGCCGCGCAGCTGCCGCGCTCGCTCGACGACGTGGACGCCGCGGTCATCAACGGCAACTACGCGCTGGAGGCGAACCTGTCGCCGGTCAAGGACGCGCTCGCCGCGGAGAAGCCGGAGGGCAACCCCTACGCCAACGGCATCGTCACGCTGCCGGAGAACGCGAACGACCCGCGCGTGAAGAAGCTCGTCCAGCTGCTGCGCGGTCCCGAGGTGCGCAAGTACGTGCAGGACAAGTACAAGGGCTCGGTGCTGATGGCCTCCTGAGCGGCTCCTGGGCGGCTCCGGAGCGCCCGGGGCGCGGCGGTGCGCCGAAATCGCCGCGGTTTGTCCGTCGGTCCTGATAGGACATGGGGCCGACGAACTTCCGAAAGGGACCCATGGGCGTTTATCAGCATCTAGAGGAGTACGACGGCCTTCCGGTGGCCACCTTCGACTGCGAGACGGGGGTGGAGGACGAGGACGATGAGGACGGCGCGACCGGCGGGGAGGAGACCGACGAGGGTCTCCCGCCCGCCGGTGAGGCCGCCTGGTACGTCGGGACGATGTTCGACGAGGAGCCGTTCTCCGACACGTTCGCGCGGTTCCTGGAGACGGTCGACACCACCGAGGTGACGGCCCTCATCGTCGGCTACTGGGGCGCGTCCTACGACGAGAGCAAGTCCGACCCGGTGGCGCTGCTCACCGAGAACGCCGCGGCCTTCCCGAAGCTGAGGTCGCTCTTCTTCGGCGACATCACCGGGGAGGAGTCGGAGATCTCCTGGATCGAGCACGGCGACATCTCGCCGCTGCTCGCGGCGTTCCCGGAGCTGGAGCGCTTCGAGATCCGCGGTGCGCAGGGCCTCACCCTGTCCCCGATCAAGAGCACGCGTCTGCGCGTGCTGCGGTTCGAGTCGGGCGGCCTTCCGGCGCGGGTCGTCCAGGCCGTGGCGGCGAGCGAGCTGCCGAACCTGGAGCACCTCGACCTGTGGCTGGGGGAGGACAACTACGGCGGTGACGCGACCGTCGCGGACCTGGCCCCGCTGCTGTCCGGCGAGCGGCTGCCGGCGCTGCGCCACCTCGGCCTGGAGGACAGCCAGATTCAGGACGAGATCGCGGCGGCGGTCGCGGGCGCGCCCATCGTGGCGCGGCTGGAGTCCCTCAGCCTGGCGATGGGCATCCTCACCGACCAGGGCGCGGAGGCGCTGCTGTCGGGGCAGCCCCTCACCCACCTGCGCAAGCTGGACCTGCACCACCACTTCCTGTCCGACGCAATGGTCGAGCGGGTCAAGGCCGCGTTCCCCGGGGTCGAGGTCGACCTGAGCGAGCAGGAGAAGCCGGACGGCGACTGGCGCTACATCGCGGTGTCGGAGTGAGCGTTCGCCCAGCGGTGGGCCGATGAGGTTCGTCGTGGTCGGGACGCCGGGCGACCGGCGTCCCGCGCTCTTCGCGCAGGCGTGCCGCTCCTGCGGCCTGCCCGAGCCTCGGCTCATCGCCTGGACGGACGTGCTGCGCGGCGCCGACGTCGTCCTCGCTCCGGGCGACGTGCTGCGCATCGACTCCCCAGGGGAGGACCCGGCGGCGGACGCGCTCCTGCGCGGTCCCGGCGACCCGTCCCGTGTGGGCGGGGGCGCGCGCTGGTACTCGACGTTCGTTGCCGCGCTCGACCGTATCCGGGACGCCGCCGCGCGCGCGGGCGCACGGCTTCTCGGCGACGTCGAGGAGATCGCGGTCATGTTCGACAAGCGGCAGTCGCACGCGCGCATGGCGGCGGACGGCGTACCGGTTCCGCAGGCGCTCCCACCCGTGGGCTCCTACGAGGAACTGCGCGCGCACATGGACGGACTCGGGGAGCGGAGGGTCTTCGTCAAGGCGGCGCACGGTTCGTCGGCTTCCGGAGTGGTCGCCTTGCAGACTGCGCCGGGCGGCCGCGTCAGGGCCGTCACCTCGACCGCCATGAACGGGACGGGCCTGTTCAACTCGTTGCGGGTGCGCGCGTACGAGACGGAGAGGGATGTCGCGGCGCTCGTTGACGCGCTGGCGCCCGACGGCCTGCATGTCGAGCGGTGGCTGCCCAAGGCGTCGCTGGGCGGGCGCGTGTTCGATCTGAGGGTGGTCGTCATAGGCGGCACGCCTACGCACGTCGTCGCACGGACCAGCCGCAGCCCTATGACCAACCTTCATCTCGGCGGTACGAGGGGCGATGTGGCGGCGGTCCGGCGCGCGCTCGGGCCGGACGGATGGCGCCGGGCGCTCGACGTGTGCGCGCGGGCGGCCGCCTGTTTTCCGCGAAGCCCGATGGTGGGAGTGGACCTGCTCGTGCTCCAGGGCATGAGGCGCTTCGCCGTGTGCGAGGTCAACGCGTTCGGCGATCTGCTCCCCGGGCTCACGGGCCTGGCCGGAGGCCCGGCCGAGGGGCTGGACACCTACACTGCCCAGGTCAGAGCCGCTTTGCCGGAGATCGCCCCCGCATGTACGACATGAACGAGGTCATCGGCAGCCACGACGTGCTGCTGGTGACGCTCGACACGCTGCGCTACGACGTGGCCGCCGAACTGGCGGCCGCCGGAGAGACGCCCACCCTGGCCTCGTTGCTTCCCGGCGGCCGCTGGGAGCGCCGCCATACGCCGGGCAGTTTCACCTACGCCGCCCACACCGCGATGCTGGCCGGGTTCCTGCCCACGCCCGCGTCCCCCGGCCCCCACCCGCGGCTGTTCGCGGGGGCGTTCCCGGGCAGCGAGACGACCGGCGCCGGAACATGGACGTTCGACGCCGCCGACCTGCCCACCGGGCTCGCGTCCGCCGGCTACCACACGGTGTGCGTCGGCGGTGTCGGCTTCTTCAACAAGCGCACACCGCTCGGCTCCGTTCTGCCGTCGCTTTTCGCCGAGAGCCATTGGGAACCCGGATTCGGAGTGACGGACCCGGCCGCGCTTCCCAACCAGCTCGACCGGATAGCCGACGTCATGGCGCGGCTGCCCGCGGACCGTCGCCTGTTCCTGCTCCTGAACGTCGCGTCCCTGCACCAGCCCAACTGGTTCTACCTGGACGGCGGTACGCGCGCGCACGGGGACACTCGCGCCAGTCACGCCGCCGCCCTCCGCCATGTCGACGCTCATATAGGGCGCTTGTTCGACCTGATGCGCCGTCCGTGCTTCGTCATCGTCTGCTCCGACCACGGAACGGCGTACGGAGAGGACGGCCACACCGGTCACCGCATCGGCCACGAAGTCGTGTGGACCGTTCCGTACGGGGAGTTCGTTCTATCGTGACCACCACCGGGCCGTACCAGGCGTACGTCTACGCCTACCCGCACAAGACCGCCTACCGCCCGCTGACGCCGCAACCCGCATTGCGAGAGGTGTGGGCGAAGGAACGGCTGGACGCGCTCTTTCTCTACATGCATGTGCCGTTCTGCGAGATGCGGTGCGGCTTCTGCAACCTCTTCACGCGGACGGGCGCTCCCGAAGAGCTGACCGGCGCCTACCTGGACGCGCTCGACCGGCAGGCGACCGCCGTACTGGAAGCGCTGGGCGACGGTGCGTCGTTCGCCACCGCGGCCTTCGGCGGCGGCACGCCCACCTACTTCACCGCGGCGGAACTGGAACGGCTCTGCGGCATCGCCGGCAGGTTCCCCGGATTCGGCGAGATCCCGCTCGGCGTGGAGACGTCCCCGGCGACCGCGACCACCGACCGGCTGACCGTCCTCGCCGAACGCGGCACCAGCCGGGTGTCCATCGGGGTGCAGAGCTTCATCGACGAGGAGGCCCGCGCCGCCGTCCGCCCGCAGAAGCGCGCGGAGGTGGAGGCGGCTCTCGACCGGATCCGCGCCGTGGGCTTCCCGACGCTCAACATCGACCTCATCTACGGCATCGACGGACAGACGCCCGCCACGTGGCTCCACTCCTTGAACGCCGCACTGGAATGGCGTCCGGAGGAGCTCTACCTTTATCCGCTCTATGTGCGCCCCCTCACCGGACTGGGGCGCCGCGCGCAGGACTGGGACGACGAGCGCCTCGCCCTTTACCGGCTCGGCCGCGACCATCTCCTGAGCGAAGGCTATGAGCAGGTCTCGATGCGCATGTTCCGGCTGCCGAACGGCGCGACCGGCGGCACCGAATACTGCTGCCAGACCGACGGGATGGTTGGCTTGGGCTCGGGAGCGCGCTCGTACACGAGCAACCTGCATTACTCGTTCGAGTACGCGGTCGAGCAGCGGCACGTCCGTTCCATCATCGACGGCTACGTGCGCGAGGACGACTTCACCACCGCACGCGTCGGGTTCGAACTGGACGAGGGGGAGCGGCGCCGCCGCCATCTCCTCCAATCGCTCCTTCAGGCCGACGGGCTCGACCGGGGCTCCTACAAGGCCCGCTTCGGCACCGACCCGTGCGCCGACTTCGCCACGGAACTGGCGCCGTTCGACGACCTCGGCTGGCTGGAGACCACGGAGGCGGTCCTGAGACTCACGCCCGAAGGGCTCGCCCATTCCGACGCGATCGGACCAGCGCTCTTCTCGTGGCCCGTCAGGGAACTGATGGCCTCCTACCAGGCGCGCTGATGCAGCACCTCACGATCCTCTACCGGGGCCCGCTCGCGAGCTGCGATTACGACTGCCCCTACTGCCCGTTCGCCAAACGGCGCGACACACAGGAACAACTGCGTGCGGACCGTGCTGCCCTCGAACGCTTCACCGATTGGGTGGCCGCGCAGGAGCACCCCGTGTCGGTCCTCTTCACGCCGTGGGGGGAGGGGCTCGTCAGGTCCTGGTACCGGCGGGCGCTGACGGAGCTGAGCCACCTTCCGCACGTCGAGCGGGTCGCGATCCAGACGAACCTCAGCCACCGCGTGTCGTGGACGTCCGAAGCGGACCGGTCCAAGCTCGCCCTGTGGGCGACGTACCACCCCGGCCAGGTCACCTACGACCGCTTCCTGGGGAAGTGCCGCGAGCTGACCGAACGCGGCGTCCGCCACAGCGTCGGGATCGTCGGCGAGCCGAGCCACCTGGACGCGGCGCGCCGCCTCCGCAGAGAACTACCGGCCGACACCTACCTGTGGGTCAACGCCGCCGAAGGGCGCAGCTACAGCGACGAGGAGGCCGCCGCCTGGACGGCGATCGATCCGCTGTTCCCGGTCAGCCGGCACCCCCACGCCAGCCGCGGTCTCGCCTGCCGCACGGGCGAGACCGTCGTGTCGGTCGACGGCGAAGGGACGGTCCGCCGCTGCCACTTCGTCCCGGCCGTCCTGGGCAACCTGTACGACGGCTCGTTCCGCGACGCCCTCGCACCCCGCCCTTGCCCGATGGACACGTGCGACTGTCACATCGGTTATGTCCACCTCAAGCCGCTCGGCCTCTACGACACCTTCGCCGGCGGCGTCCTCGAACGCATCCCCGCCCTGCTCGGCGAGATGTAGCCGCGAGGTGACCCACCTCTGCGACCTGCCAGGGCGCCGTCCGATCGCGGACGGGACGGGCGTTCGCGGACGCCTTGCAATTCTCCGTCCGTGCCGCCACTCTGTGGATGGTCCCGCATGGTCACCAAACGGAGCTGAATGACTGCGAACAGTGAACGACTCAAGCGGTGGTCGAGCCGCGCGGACGGTCATGACATAGGGAGCGGTTCCCGTGCACGACCGCCGTGGAGGGCGCATGCTGGCGATAGCAGGCGACCGTTAGGCGATGCCGTGGACTATTTCGAACGCCCCCACTTCCTCCTCGCGTTGAAGCCGGCGGACACGTCGGTGCGCGCGGCGCGCGACGTCGTCCGCGCCGCGCTGGAGGGCTGGGACCGCCCGGACACCACGGGCGACGTCGAACTGATCACCAGCGAACTCGTCACCAACGCGATCCGTCACGCCAGCACCGTCACCCTCGTGCTCTACCTGCCGGACGACAAGACGGCCATGGTGGAGGTGTGGGACGACAACCCCGAGGGACCCGTCGAGCCCCCGCACGACCTGCAGGCCGAAAGCGGCCGCGGGCTCTTCCTCGTCGGCGCCCTGTCCCGCTCCTGGGGCTGGCGGCCGACCGGCGAGGGCAAGGTGACCTGGGCGCAGGCCGCGACGACCTGATCGCTTGACGGGAACGGGCGGGCGGGAACGGGAGGACGGGAGCGGGCGGGCGCCCCTTGGTGACTGGGGAAGTGCTACCAAGGGGCTCCCGCCACGAGGACGGACGGCGCGGGCCCGCCGGAGGCCGTCCAGAGGTCAGGTCTGCTTCTGCGGGCGGTAGTCGGCCTCGTCGACGCCGAACGTCCACGCCACCCCCGCGCGCGCGGTGCGCGTGGACGGCGGGACCCGCAGGTAGTAGGTGCGGTGCGTGCCGTCCGGTTCGGGCGTGGAGTTGACCACCTCGACCATGACGACGGGCTCGTCCCCGGGCAGGTCGATGGACCACAGCACGCCGGTCTCGTCCTGGTGCAGGGGACGCGCGCCCGTCTCCGCCAGGTACCGGTCGTAGCCGAAGATCTCCAGCATCACCCGGCGCAGCTCCGCGTTCTCCTCGGCGGAGATGCGGTCGGCCGTGAGGCCGGTGAGGGAGGCCACGAAATCCGGCGGGATCGGCATGCCGCGCCAGGCGTGCAGCGAGAACCCGTCGGGGTAGGCGAGGGCCGGTCCGTCTCCGCGGTGCAGCCGCCCCGGTTCGTCGCGGTGCAGTTCGCAAGGGCGCTCCGACATGATGACCAGCCGCTCGTAGGGCCACCACCAGCCGGATGAGCGGGCCGCCTCCGCCAGGCCCGCCAAAGCCCCGTCCAATCGGCCCACCGATTCGAACAGCGCCAGCCACGGCGCGTCGTGCTGGCCCAAGACGGCGTCGAGCGTCGCGGCGCGCAGGATGCTCTCGGCCGCGTTCTCCTCCGGCGTCGGCATCAGGCCGCCCGCCCTGGCCGACCGGCCCTGCGCCTGCTCGCCGACGGCGCTGCGCACCCGTGTGACCAGCGAATGGACCTGGTTCCAGAGCAGGCCGCCGGTCTCGGCCCACGTCCGCGGCCACTGCTCCGGCCCCTGTTCGGAGCAGGCCGCCGTCCGTTCGGCCTCCCACGGGCGGGTCCGCACGTCCGCTAGGACGCTCGCCCCCGCCGCGCCTTCGCCGAGGTCGGCACGGGCCCGGTCGAGCAGGTCGTCCAGCCCGGCCTTGCGCAGCGCCGCCTCATGCCCGCCCAGCACGGCGGCCGCGACGGCCCCGCGCGCGGGGGAGGGCACCCACACGAACCGCTCGGGAGCGGCCAGGCCCGCGGCCGCGTAGGCGGCGGCCACTCCGGCCTCCGCCCGCGCCCGGTCGGCGGGATCGGTGCGGAAGGCGTCCGCCTGCCAGTCGCCGACCACGTAGTGCGGCTCGCGCAGCATCTCGGTGACCATCTACGCCGCCCCTCAGTCCGCCACGACCCGGACGGCGCCCGGCACGTACTCGCGCTGCCGGACCACCTTGTACCAGCCCTTGGGCAGGGTTATCGCCGCGTGCTCCTCGTGCACGAGCCGGCCGCCGGACGGCAGGTGCAGGTGGTCGGGCGCGAGCGGATCGGGGACCCGCAGCAGCGAACCCGGCGCCGTGAGCGCGTGCGCGTGGCCGGTGGCCTCGCCCAGCGCCAGCACCATGCGCCCCCGGCCGTCCCTCGGGGACGGCGGCAGTTCCCGCACGGACTGCGGGACCTCCGCCTCCGGCACGGGCAGGATCAGGATGTCTCCCTGTCGGTACATGCCGCGAAGGTAACGTCCGCCACCGACAGTTTCGGGGGCCGTGGAGAGCGGGCTGTCAGAAGCCCCGCGTCCGGCGGGCCGCAGGACGCGCCCAGCGTCCCCCCGCGGTGAGCCCGACGCGCTGGAACGCGCGCACGAACTCGCCACCGAGGTTGACGCCGGCGCCGAGCGCGAGGGCCACGGACAGGGCGCCGATGAGGCTCAGTACCCCGGACTGCGGGGAGCCGGTGTTCAGTTCGACCATGCCGCGGTAGAGCGCCGTTCCCGGCAGCAGGGGACCGATCGCCGGCACCACGAACGGCATCACGGGCGCGCCGTGGCGCCGGGCCAGCCAGTTCGCCAGCACGCCGACGACGATCGCCGCCATCGCCGAGGCCAGCACGGGCGGAACGTTCCATCCTCTGAGCAGCACGTAGATCGTCCAGATCAGCGCGCCGCCGAGGGCGGACGCCAACAGCACGTCGCGCGGCGCCGCCAGCGACACCGCGAACGTCACCGAGACGGCGGCGGCCGCCATCAGCTGGACGGGTTTCAGCGTCACCGGGGCCGTTGGCAGGTGGCTCACGTCGATCGGCACGTTCAGGTTCACCGCGATGTACACCACCGCGCCGAGGCCCGCGACGATGGCCGCGATCATGAAGAAGACCTCCAGCCCGCGCGCGGCGGCGCTGACGAGGTCGCCGGTGATGCCGTCCTGGATGCTGGCCACCAGGGGCCGCCCGGGCAGCAGGGCGAGGATCGCGCCCGTGACGATCGTCGAGGCGTGCTGCGGATTGCCCGCAGCCACGACGATGGCCGCGGCCGCGGCGCCGATGGCGGCGGCCACCGTCAGCTGGAAGAACTCCGCGATGCCGCGGCGGGCGAGCGCGGCGGCCGTCCGGTCGCCCAGCAGGGTGGCGACGAACGCCGTCCCCGCGACCAGGGGGCCGCCGCCCGACAGCACACTGGCCGAGGCGGCGATCAGACCCAGCGACGCCACGATGAGCCACGGCGGGTACGGGCCGCGCCCCCGCTTCATCTCCGCGAGCTGCTTGTGGGCCTCGTCGAGCTCCAGCATCCCGATGGACGCCTCCTGGACGAGGGCGTGCAATTTGGTGAGGCGCCAGTAGGCGGGCGTACGGCGCCGGATGGCCCGCGATCCCGTCACCGGCGGCGCGCCCCTGCCGGGGTGGGCCGACACCAGGATGCTGGTGAGCGTCACCTGGACCTCGCAGCGGGGGAGTTCGTAGGCGACCGCGAGGCCCAGCATCGCCTCGTTCACGCGCTCGGTGGTCTCGCCGCTGGCCAGGAGGAGTTCGCCGACGCGGAGGACGAGGTCCACCGCGCGCGGGTCGACGACCTCGCTCGGCTCGTCCTCGGGGGCCTCTGGCGGCGACCCGTCCCACAGGACATGCCACGTCCGCCGCAAGCGTTCCGCCGCTCCCATCCCCCGCTGGTGTCCCTTCCGCCATGAAACCGATCTTCCACGCAGGCTACCCATGGCGCCACCGACCGTCACCGCCGGGTCGGCGCAGGGTTATCCACAGAACCGGGTTCTGGTGCGAGTGCTCGCCCGCCGCTGGTACCAAAGGGGGCATGAGCACTCCCGACGGACTCCGCGACGACGCCGAGCGGTGCCTGCGCGCCCTCGCCGGCGAGCACGCCAGGCTCCGCGACGACCAGTGGACGGCCATCCGCACCCTCGTCGTCGACCGGCGCCGCGCCCTCGTCGTGCAGCGCACCGGATGGGGCAAGTCCGCCGTCTACTTCGTGGCGACGCGGCTGCTGCGCGAGCGCGGCGCCGGCCCCACCGTGATCGTTTCACCGCTGCTGGCGCTGATGCGCAACCAGATCGAGGCCGCAGACCGGGCCGGCATCCACGCCCGCACGATCAACTCCGCCAACACCGAGGACTGGCAGCGGATCTTCGCCGAGGTCGAGGCCGGCGAGGTCGACGTCCTGCTGGTCAGCCCCGAACGGCTCAACAACCCCGACTTCCGCGACCTGGTCCTGCCGCGGCTCGCCGCCGGCGCCGGGCTCGTCGTGGTCGACGAGGCGCACTGCATCTCCGACTGGGGGCACGACTTCCGTCCCGACTACCGCCGGCTGCGCACCCTGCTCGCCGAGCTCCCGCCGGGCATCCCCGTCCTCGCCACCACCGCCACCGCGAACGCCCGCGTCACCCAGGACGTCGCCGAGCAGCTCGCCGGCGACGACGCCCTCGTCCTGCGGGGACCGCTGGAGCGCGACTCGCTCCGCCTCGCGGTCGTCTCCGTGCCCACCGCCGAGCAGCGCATCGCCTGGCTCGGCGAGCACCTGGCGTCGCTGCCGGGCTCGGGGATCATCTACACCCTCACCATCGCCGCCGCCCACGAGATCACCGGCTACCTCCGCGACCGCGGCCACGAGGTCGCCGTCTACACCGGCCAGACCGAGCCGGCCGAGCGGCTCCAAGCCGAACAGGACCTCCAGGGCAACCGGCTGAAGGCCCTCGTCGCCACCAGCGCCCTCGGGATGGGGTTCGACAAGCCGGACCTCGGCTTCATCGTGCACGTCGGCGCCCCGCAGTCCCCGGTCGCCTACTACCAGCAGATCGGGCGCGCCGGGCGCGGCGTCGACCGCGCCGAGGTGATCCTGCTGCCCGGTCGCGAGGACCGCGAGATCTGGGCCTACTTCGCCAGCCTCGCGTTCCCGCCGGAACCCGTGGTCCGCACCACCCTCGACGTCCTGGACGCCGCCGACCGCCCCCTGTCGACCGGCGCCCTGGAACCGCAGGTCGACCTGAGCCGCAACCGCCTGGAGATGATGCTGAAGGTCCTCGACGTCGACGGCGCGGTCCGCCGCGTCAAGGGCGGCTGGACGTCCAGCGGACTCCCGTGGACCTATGACCGCGAACGCTACGAGCGCGTCACGGCGGAACGCCGCCGCGAGCAGCAGGCGATGCTCGACTACATCGCGACGGGGGCCTGCCGGGAGGAGTTCCTCCGCCGCCAGCTGGACGACCCCGCCGCGGCGCCCTGCGGGCGCTGCGACAACTGCACCGGCGAGCACTGGCCCGCCGACGTCACCGACGAGGGGACCACCCGCGCCCGCGACCGCCTGCACCGCCCCGGCGTCGACGTCGCCCCTCGCCGCATGTGGCCCACCGGCGTCAAGGACGACCTCGGCGTCTCCGGCCGCATCCGACCGGAGCTGCAGGCGGAGACGGGGCGCGCCCTCGGCCGCCTCACCGATATCGGCTGGGGCAACCGGCTCCGCGAGCTGTTCGCCGGCGGCGACACCGACGTTCCCGCCGACATGGTCGACGCCGTCGTCAAGGTCCTGGCCGCGTGGGACTGGTCCGCCCGCCCCACCGGCGTCGTCACGATCGGCTCGCGCTCCCGGCCCCGCCTCGTCGGCACCTTCGGCCGGCGCATCGCGGAGATCGGCCGCCTGCCCTTCCTCGGCGAACTGGTCCCCGTGGGCGAGCCCGTCCCGCGCCGGCACAACAGCGCCCAGCGCCTCCGCTCGGTCTGGGACTCGCTGGCGCTGCCCGAGCCCGTCGCCGTCGCCGTGAAGGAGGCGGCCGGGCCCGTGCTCCTGATCGACGACCGGATCGAGACCGGATGGACCATGACCGTCGCCACCCGCCTGCTGAGAGAGGCGGGCGCCCAGGCGATCCTCCCGCTCACCCTGGCCACCCCCAACTGACCCGCCCGCCCGGGAACCGGCGGTCTCAGGGGATCAGAACGATCTTCCCCGCTCCGCCCTTCTCCACCTGCTCGTGCGCCTGCGCGGCCTGGTCGAGCGCCATGCCGCGGGTCGCGGGCGGGGTGATCCGGCCCTGCGCCGCCGCCTCCAGCAGCGGACGCAGTACCTCCGCCGTCTGGTCCTCCGGGCCGCCGGACAGGAACGGCACGCCCAGGTCGAAGGCGGCGGGGTCGGCGATCGTCACCACGCGGTCCACGCCGCCGCGCAAGGCGATCGCGTCCGGAAGCGCCCCGTGCCCCGCCGCGTCCAGCACCGCGTCCACTCCCTGCGGTGCCAGCTCGCGGACGCGGTCGGCCAGGCCGGGGCCGTACGTGGTGGCGGTCGCCCCCAGCGCCCGCACCCGGTCCAGGTTCGCCGCGCCCGCCGTGCCGATGACGGTGAGGCCGTCGGCCACGGCCATCTGCGTCGCGAGGGCGCCCACGGCCCCGGACGCACCGTTGATCAACAGGGTCTCCCCCCGGCCGGTCTTGAGCGCGCGCAGCGAGCGCACCGCCGCCTCGCCCGCCACGGGCAGCGCGCCCGCCTGCTCCCAGGTCAAGGCGTCCGGCTTCGCCGCGTAAACGGACAGCAGCGCGTACTCGGCATAGCCGCCGCCCACGGGCCACCCCGCCACGGCGTCGCCCACCGCCGCGTCCTCGACCCCGTCTCCCACGGCGTCCACGACACCGGAGACCTCGAAGCCCGGGCGCCGGGGCGCCGCGAGCGGCTTGCCGCCCGACATGGACCCCGAACGCAGCTTGACGTCGATCGGGTTCACTCCGGCGGCGCGGACGGCCACCCGCACCTGCCCGCGCCCGGGCTCGGGCCGCTCGGTCTCCACCACTTCCAAAACGGATGGGTCACCGTACTCGGCGAATATGACAGCACGCATGGTGGCTCTCTCCTTCGGTCGTATGCGGGCGCCCGGTCCGGGCGCTCACCGCCGGCGTAGGTGGCAAAGCCGAACAACGCGCGCTCTGTTCCCCCGCACCCCCGAACGTCCCACCTAACCCGCCAACGAAACGCAAGCCCACCCTCAAGGCCCACCTTCGACGCCAACACTCCATGCCCGCCATGGACGCCCGCCATGGGTCGCCCCACCACGGGCACGGCACGGGCGCCGCCACGGGCGCACGGCGCCTGCCCCGGATGCACGGCGCGGCGCGGAGCGCAGCGCGGCGCATGGCACGGCGCGGCGCATGGCACGGCGCGGCGTGTGGCACGGGCGCGTGCCTCGGGCGCATGGGGTGGGTGGCGTTGCGGGCGTCCCGCCGTTGACGCTCCCTCGACGCGCGCTGCGATCCTTGACGGGCGGCGGGGAGGCGCGGCACGGGCGCCCGCTATCGACAGGACCCTTGATGGACGTGCTCGACGGGGGCCACTCCGGGCGCGGGGGAGGAAGCTGCGGGAGGGGTTCTTGGCCGTGCTCGCTTGCCGGGGTCTGGTTTGCGAGGGACTGCTGAGCCAGGAGGGCGGCGCCTGCTCAAGGAGTACGTGTTCGGGGTGGTGAGCCGGGATTCTCTTGGTCGGCCGGGCCCGCGGTAGGGCGGGGAGCGGCCCGGCCGTGACCTTGAGGACGCCGCCCGCGCGCCCCTGTAGGCGCGGGCGGTGATGGTGGACCGGCCCGTGCGCGCGGCCCCGCGCACGGACCGGTGACCGGTCCGGGCGCCGCGGCGGAGAAGAGCCGCGGCGAACCGGGGTCGATGCGGCCTCTAGGGGCGGACCCCGAGGCCTCCGGGGCCGCCGCCCGAAAGCCGAGGCCGGGGGCTGTGCCGCCCGGCGGGCTCGTTCCGCACGCCCGAGTAGACGAGCCGGTCGCCCGGCTGCTGCGGAACGGACGAGGGCAGCACCGGGACGGCGATCTTCTCCGGCGGTCCGCCGTCGGTCGACGGGACGGAGGGCGCGGGGGCGGTCGGCGTCACGGATCTGCTTCCTCGGGTACGGGTGGCGACGGGAGAAAGTGTTCTAGAGGTTAGAAAACCCTGTCCAGCTGTTTGAAAGAACATCTTGAGATAAGTTCAGCGGGAAATGTCATCATTTCCCGCTCAGGTGAACGGACGGCCATTTCGGCGGGACGAAGAAGGCAGGTAGTAGTGTCCCTCCCCGTGTCATCGACCCTCGACGCGCTCCTCGACTGCCCGCCCGGCCTGCTGGACGCCACGTTCGACCAGCTCCGCACGCTGCTGGTGGTGCACGAGACGGGGTCCGCGCTGCGCGCCGCCCGGGTGCTCGGGCGGGAGCAGTCCAGCGTCCAGAAGCAGCTCGACACGCTGAACCGCAACAGCCAGGCGCTGTGCGGGGAGGTGCTGACCGTCCGGCAGGGGCGCGGGAAGGACTTCCTGTTCACCCCGACCGGCGAGACGACGGTGGAGCTGGCGCGGACGACGATCGAGAACTGGCTGGAGTCGATCCACTGGAGCCGGCGCCGCCTCGGCCGGATGCTCACGGTCGGCACCACCGAGTTCACGCTGCCGATCGTGTCGCGCGCCTGGGCTCGGGTGTCGGAGGAGTTCCGCCAGCGCGAGGTCGAGTTCAAGGTCGCGCACGTCCGCACCAAGGACCTGTGGTCCCGGCTGGAGACCAAGCAGGTCGACCTGGTGTGCGGCAGCATCGTCAGCACGCCGGAGGGCGACCAGCGGCTCAAGGAGTACGAGGTCATCGAGTACGCGCGCGGGCAGGCGCTGCTGCTCACCAACCTGCCGGAGAGCGAACTGCCCGACGGGCCGGTCCGCACCAGCCGGCTCGGCGGCGTGCCGCTGGTGCTGCCGCCGGCCGGCCTGGTCGCCGACCTGCTGGCCACCTGGTACGGCCCCGCGTTCCGGGACCGGCTGAACATCGTCGCGGACATCGACGACGTGCACTACGGGCTGTCGCTGCTGCGCTCCGGCTTCGTCCGCGGCTGCATGATCGTCACCGGCTCGATCGGGCGCGGGATGGCGGGCCGCGACGACCCGGACGCCGTCCCGCTGCGCGCCATCGGGCTGCACGACGACCTGGAGCCGAAGGCCGAGTTGATGACCGGCGCCTTCGTCCGCCGGGCCGACCTGGAGCGCTACGACGCCGGCCACCCGCTGAACCGCCTCTGGGCCGCCGTCCACGAGGACGTCCGCACCTACACCCCTCTGGCCTGACCCGCCTGGCAGCCGGTCGGGCGGAGGTCCGAGCAGCCGTTGAGCATGGATCCGCAGCGCCGGCCGAGATGGGAAGCGGCGAGCCGACGGGCACAGGTCCGGGAACCCGGTTGAGCGGCGGCACGGAAGACCGAGGCTCAGCCATCGCCGCGGGCAG
This sequence comes from Spirillospora sp. NPDC046719, assembly GCF_040645715.1. Lineage (NCBI taxonomy): Bacteria > Bacillati > Actinomycetota > Actinomycetes > Streptosporangiales > Thermomonosporaceae > Spirillospora > Spirillospora sp. NPDC046719. The sequence goes on from NZ_JBEYYT010000006.1 coordinate 61,084, forward strand.
ATGCGCGAAGCGAGTGCAGCGTGCGGAGCGGGTCTGCCCGACGACTGGCAGGCTGTTTCCTGGTCGAGTCGTGCTTCACGTCAACCCGCGTGTGCTGGGACAAACTGATCGAGGCCCGACTCCGGGAGCGCGCATCCGCGAGAAGGGACTTCGCTGGAGTGGCAGATCTGCCCTTACCGCCGACCCGGCACCTCGGGGGTCCTCTTCGCCGGCCTGGCGCTAGAGTCCGGCGGCTCGCCGGCCCAAGACGGGTTCGGTCAGGAGTCTCGCCGGGCCGCACAGGGTCTGACCGTACTGGGCGAAAAGCTCGTCTCGGGAGTCGAAGCGCCCAAGGTCGGTGAGCAGGTAGGCCGAGAGGTCACACGAACCGCCCGACGCGGGGCAGGCCGTGGCCCCGTCCCAGTCGACGCTCGTCCTGGACAGCGCCTCGAAGAGCGTCTCCGGACCTGCGTTCGTGAAGCCGCCGCCGACCGGTCCACGCGGCTCACCGACACCGCCGAAGAGTTCGGACACCGGCAGCCAGGTGGCGGCGGTGCGATCGGCCCCCGACGGCCCGTCGATGCGGAACTCCGGCCAGGCCAGCACCACTTGGTCCGGAACGAGCCGACGCAGCCGGGGGAAGCGCGGATACCAGAATGTGCCGTCCACGACCAGGCCGCGCACCCGGGAGGGAATGTCCCACGCCCGCGCGACCGCCTCCAGTACGGCCATCCGCTGGCTGCAGGAGCCGCGGCCGAGCCGCAGGACCCGCGATACCGGTCGCGTCTCCTCCACCGAGTACACAGGGCGAATCTCTGCGGAGATCCACCGGTGCGCCTGGCGGAGGGCCCTCACCTTCGCTGCGGGTCCCCTTCCAGGACCGCCATGCCGATACTCCGTGCGACAGACAGGACCCGTGGATGTCCCCAATCGAGGATCCGTGTCGGTGTCGTTCCTCCGCAGGCATCAGGGCCGTCGGCCACGGCCTGCCGAGCCCGCCCGCACGGCGTCAGTAGCGAACTCACCATGACCGGCCCCTCCCACAACGCTCGAAGCCCAGTCTCCCAGGTGAATTGAACGCGTTCAAGTGCGGCCGACGGTCACCCGGGCGTGCGGGAGGCGCCGCAGATGCGCACCTCCGCCTCGTTCGGCTGCACGAGTCGGCTGGGCTGGGGTCCCTGGAGCGGGGAGTCGGTTGAGCGACGGTACGGAAGAGCGGAGCTCAGCCGTCGCCACGGGCGGGCACGCGGAGCGAGCGCCAGCGAGCGCAGCGGGCATGCCCGACGACTGACAGGCTGCTTCGCCGCGGAGCTCTAGCGGAGCGGGGAAACAGCCTGCCAGCCGTGACGGGGGTTCCAGGGGGTCGCCCCCTGGGCGAGCACTGCTACTTGATCTGGTTGTCGACCACGTCGAGGGAGGGGCGGGCGCCGAGGTGCTGGGTGGCCTGGGCGGCGAGGCGGCAGCCGGCGGTGAGGGCGTCGGCGGGCTGCTTGCCGTCCAGCCAGGGCGGCAGGAACCCGGCGATGAACGCGTCGCCGGCGCCGGTGCCGTCGACGACCTTCTCGACCGGTTCGGCGGCGACGGTGACGGGCTCGGGGCGGCCGTTGGTGTACCAGAGGGCCCCGTCGGCGCCGACCTTGATGACGACCTGCGGGTACCAGGCGGTGAGCACCTTGGCGGCGGCGGCCGGGTTCTCGCGGCCGGTGAGGATCTCGGCCTCCTTGGCGGTGACCACCAGGAGGCGGGCGCCCTGCGTCCACTCCAGGAACGGCTCGGCGCCCATCCGCTTGAGCGGGGAGGACGAGCCGCCGTCGACCGACACCGACATCTGCGCCTGGCGGGCGAGTTCGAGGGTGTGGATGGCGGCCTTGCGCGAGCCCTCGTTGATCAGCGAGTACCCGGACATGTGCAGGTGGGTGCCCTGCGAGAACAGGTCCTTGCAGCGCTCGATGTCCTCGGGGAGGAGGGCCGCGTTGGCGCCCGGGTCGGACAGCATGGTGCGGTCGCCCTTGTGGGTGACCATGACCACGCAGGTGCCCGTGGGGCGCTCCTGGTCCATGACGAGGCGGGCGTCGACGCCGTACCCCATCAGCTCCATGTCCCGGTTGCGGCCCGCGATGTCGGAGCCTCGGCGGCCGACGAAGGCGACCTCGATCCCCTCCAGGGCGAGCCAGGACGCGACGTTGGCGCCCGATCCTCCCCCATGGGTCGTCACGGCGGCGGGCGTGTCACTGCCCTTCGCCAAAGGGTACGCGGCACGAGCCACGGTGTCTGTCATGAGATCGCCGACCACGACCACGCGCGTCATGGAGTCATCACCTCGATCAACACGGCCCGCGCGAGCGGCTTCAGGGCGTGGAACGACGGTAACAGCTCTTGGCCCCCGATTAGGTCTCGAACGCGCAGCGAAACCCGGGAACCTGGTTTTTCCCTCAGCGTGCCGCCGGCGCCGCGTGCCTTACGCTCGGTACGTGACCGAGGGTTATCCGGACCAGTGGGAGGCCGACGTCGTCCTGAGCGACGGCGGGACGGCGCATCTGCGGCCCATCCGGAGCGAGGACGCCGATCTCCTGCGGGTCTTCTACGCGCGGCTGTCGCCGGAGACGATCTACTACCGGTTCTTCTCGCCGCGCCCGTACCTCACGGACCGTGAGGTCGAGCACTTCACGGGAGTGGACTACGACCGGCGTGTCGCGCTGATCGCCACGATCGGCGAGGAGATGGTGGCGGTCGTCCGGTACGACCTGCTGAGCGACCGGCCGGAGACGGCGGAGGTCGCGTTCCTGGTGGAGGACGCCCATCAGGGGCGGGGGCTGGGCGCGGTGCTGCTGGAGCACATCGCGGCGGCGGCGCGGGAGCGGGGCGTGCGCCGGTTCGTGGCGAGCGTGCTGCCGGACAACCGGCGGATGACGCGGGTGTTCCGCGAGGCGGGCTACCGGGCGGAGCAGCGGTTCGAGGAGGGCGTGATCGAGCTCGTCCTGGACCTGGAGCCGACGGAGACGTCGGTGGAGGTGATGGCGGCGCGCGAGCACCGGGCGGAGTCGCGGTCGATCCAGCGGCTGCTGTTCCCGTCGTCGGTCGCGGTGGTCGGGGCGAGCCGCGCGGAGCACAGCGTGGGGCAGACCGTCCTGCGGAACCTGCTGAGCGGGGACTTCACGGGCCCGGTGTATCCGGTGCATCCGACGGCGACGGCGGTGGCGGGGGTGCGGGCCTACGCGTCCGTCCTGGACATCCCCGACGACGTGGACCTCGCGGTGGTCGCGGTGCGGGCGGACGCGGTCCGCGAGGTCGTGGAGCAGTGCGCGGGGAAGGGCGTGCGGGGCCTGGTCGTCGTGTCGTCGGGGTTCGGCGAGACGGGCCCGGAGGGGCGCGCGGACCAGGAGGAGCTGGTGCGGCTGGCCCGCGCCTACGGGATGCGGGTGGTCGGCCCGAACTGCCTGGGCATCGCCAACACGGACCCTGAGGTGCGGCTGAACGCGACGCTGGCGCCGACGATGCCGGGCCGGGGCCCGGTGGGCTTCTTCTCCCAGTCGGGCGCCCTCGGCATCGCGATCCTGCAGCGGACGGCGGAGCGCGGCCTCGGGCTGTCGACGTTCGTGTCGGCGGGGAACCGGGCGGACGTGTCCGGCAACGACCTGATGCAGTACTGGGAGGAGGACCCGGCGACCAAGGCGGTGCTGCTCTATCTGGAGTCGCTGGGGAATCCGCGCAAGTTCGCGCGGCTGGCGCGGCGGCTGGGCCGCCGCAAGCCGATCGTGGCGGTGAAGAGCGGCCGCAGCACGCAGGGCGTTCCGATCGGGCACGCGGCGCGCGCGCTGTCCCTGCCCGATCACGCGGTGAGCGCGCTGTTCCAGCAGGCCGGCCTGATCCGGGTGGAGGACCTGGCGGAGCTGTTCGACGTGGCGCAGCTGCTGGCCTACCAGCCGCTGCCGTCGGGCGACCGGATCGCGATCATCGACAACTCCGACTCGCTGGGGCTGCTGGCGCAGGACGCGGCGGCGGCGCTGGGCCTGGAGGTCCGCCCGCGCGTCGACCTGGGGCCCCGCGCGGACGCCGACGACTACGAGGCGGCGCTGGCGGGCGCGCTGGCCGACGATTCCGTGGACGCGATCGTGGCGCTGTTCACCCCGCCCACGATCGGCGGGTACGACCTGCGCGTCCCGGAGAGGATCCTGCGGCTGGCGGCGGAGGGCCGCAAGCCGATCGTGGCGACGTACCTGGGGTCGGAGGGCATGCCGGCCGACCTGCGGATCACCGGCCCGGACGGGACGGCGGCGGAGGGCTCGGTGCCGTCCTACGCCGCGCCGGAGGACGCCGTCCGCGCGCTGGCCTACGTGGTCCGGTACGCGCAGTGGCGGCGGACGCCGGCGGGCCGCGTGCCGGAGCTGGACGGCATCGACCGCAGGCGCGCGCGGGCGCTGGTCGAGGACTGGCTGGGGGCGGGCGATCCGGTGCGGGCCACGCCGGAGCAGGCCGCCGAGCTGCTCGGCTGCTACGGCATCGAGGTCTCCGGGGACGCGGCGGGCGGGGGAGTGCCGACGCGGGTCGTGACCATGGAGGACCCGTCGTTCGGCGCCGTCGTCTCCTTCGGCCTCGCCGACGAGACCGCCGCCCTCCTCGACGACCGCGCCTACCGCCTGGGGCCCCTCACCGACGTGGAGGCCGCGGAGCTGATCCGGGCGATCCGGACGGCGCCGCTGCTGCTCGGCCATCGCGGCGCGGACCCGGTGGACGTCGCGGCCCTGGAGGAGCTGCTGCTGCGGGTCTCCCGGCTCGGGTACGACCTGCCGGAGGTGGCGCGGCTCGAACTGGATCCGGTCATGGCGGACGTGTCCGGTGTCGCGGTGCGCGGCGTCGCTCTCAGCCTGGCGCGCCCGCTGGGGCCGCGCACGGAGCTGGCCCCTCGGCGCCTGCGGCAGTTCTAGGGCCGTCCGGGAGGCGGCGGCGGGCTGGGCGCCGGGGTCGGCGGGATCGGGTCGGGCTCGGGGCCGGGCGGGACCGGGTCGGGGTCCGGCGCGGGCGGCGTGGGCTGCGGTGCGGGTCCCGGCGGGGTCGGC
>NZ_JBEYYT010000007.1:0-29318 GCF_040645715.1 Spirillospora sp. NPDC046719
GGGGCCCCCCCCCCCCCGGCCCCCCCCCCCGGTCTGGTGGCCCCTCTCACATGGACGGGGCCTCGACCGTTCGTCGGGTCCGTCCAGGTGGGCCGCCGCCCGGTCCCGCGTTCGAGCCGGGACGGGGCGGCGGCGTCACCTGATGTTCAGCCGCCGATGTGACCTCGGGTCACCGGCTGATGGCGGTGGCCTCGCTGTGGCCCTCGGCCCCGGCGTTGCCGGAGTCGCCGCCGCGGCCGCCGTTGCCGCCGCTGGTCTGCGAGGTGTTCCATGCCTTGCCGCTGTCGCCCGTGTCCCCGGTCTTGCCGGAGTCGCCGGAGGAGGCGAAGGCCAGCATCAGCGGACGGTCACCGTGCTCGCCGTGCTCGCCGTGCTCGCCGTGCTCGCCGCGCTCGTCGCCGCCCTTCTCGCCCTCCTTGTCGCCGTCCTTGTGGGGGCGGCTGATGTTCGCGGCCGTGTTGCCTCCGGTGGAGCCGGAGTTGCCGGAGTTGCCCGTCTGACCGGACACGGCGATGTTCTTGCTCTCGGCGTTGCCGCCTTTCCCGCCCTTGCCGGTGTCGCCCGTGACGGCGGCGGTGTGGTCGCCCGAGTCGGCGGCGGCGTGGTCGCCGGAATCGGCGGCGTTGTCGTCACCGCCCCCGTTCGCGAGCCGGTAGCCCTCCTTCGAGGACTGCTCGTCGCTCTCCGCGCCGGTCGCGGCCTGGGCCTTGCTGTGCCCCTCGGCTCCGGCGTTGCCGGAGTCGCCGCCGCGGCCGCCGTTGCCGCCGCTGGTCTGCGAGGTGTTCGCGGCCGCACCCGAGTCGCCGGTCTTGCCGGTGTCGCCGGACTTGCCGGACGTGGCGGCGGCCGCGCACTTGCTCATCACGCAGACGTTGTAGCCGGTGTTCCCGCCGGTGGAGCCGGAGTTCCCGGAGTTGCCGGTCTGGCCGGAGAGAGCGGTGTTCTTGCTGTCGGCGTGGCCGCCGTCGCCGCCGTCGCCGGTGTCGCCGCTGTGCGACAGGGACTTGTTGCCGGAGGCCGCGCCGGCGGCGCCGCCTCCGTTCCAGCCGCCGTACGTCTTGGCGTAGGTCACGGCCGCGGACTCGGACTTGCCCTTCGCCAGGCTCTCGCCCGAGTCGCCGCCGCGGCCGCCGTGGCCGCCGGTGGTGCTCGACGTGTTGAAGGCCTTCCCGCTGTCGCCGGTCTTCCCGGTCTTGCCGGAGTTCCCGGAGGTCGCGAGGGCCTCGCAGTCCGCCATGACGCAGAGGTTGCCGGCGGTGTTCCCGCCGGTGGAGCCGGAGTTCCCGGAGTTCCCGGTCTTGCCGGAGGCGGCGCCGTTCTGGCTCGAGGCGTTTCCGCCCTTGCCGCCGTGGCCGGTCTTGCCGCTGACGGCGGCGCTCTGGTTGCCCGAACCGGCGCTCGCATGGCCGTGGCCGTCGTGGCCGTCCGCGGCCGCCTGTGCCGCGGCCTGCCCCAGGACGAAGACCCCGCTGATGGAGGCCGCGACCAGCAGACCGCGTTTGAGGTTGTCGATCATGAGGTGGTGCACTTCCCTTTCGGAGAACTGGAGTCCCCTCCGGTCGCCGACCTCAGCGAGGGGACTCGGTAGCGACGCCGACCAGGAGCGGTCAGGCGCCGTGTCCGTGAAGGGGGGTGACATGGGGGGAGGCGGGCTCGGGCCGGGGGACGCGAGGGCGGGCGGGTCGCTCGTGCCGCCTGGCCGGTGCCGCCTGGCACGTGCCGTTGACCTCGTATCGCCGACGCTCGCCGATCAATGCCCGCATCCGCCCGCTCCCGATATGGCGACGGCATCGCCGCCCGTAGTTGATCACTCGCTCTCTGTGCAGGATAGCGCCGAAGTCCCAGGTCAGCGGGTATCCCTCCGCGACCGTGCGACGGGGTGTCGCAGGGCGGCCGGGCACCGGACGGCACGTTCCCCGATGCGCCGTGAGGCCGGCACGGTTCAATCACAGAGGAGGAAGCGGCTCACCGCGCGGGCGGCGGCTCGGTCCTCGGGCCGCACCAGAGGGGGATGAACATGACGGGCGACGACGAAACCTTTGCGGACGCCGCGGCGGACGGCGCGGCGGAGGTCGAGGCGGGTGGCGCGGCGGAGGGCTCGGGGGTGACGGCGCCGGTGCCCGCCAGGTCGGACACGCTCGAACCGGCGTCCACCCAGGGCTGGAACGGAAGGGTGCTGCGGCTGGGCACCCGGACGTCGGCGCTGGCGATGGTGCAGGCCCGCGGAGTGGCCGCCCGGTTGCGGGCGGCGAACGTGGCGGTCGAGGTGGTCGGCATCTCGACCGCAGGCGACCGGCACCGGGGGCACCTGGGCGAGCTCGGCGGCAAGGGCGCGTTCATGACGGAGATCGACCGGGCGCTGCTGACCGGCCGCGTCGACATCGCGGTGCACTGCCTCAAGGACGTGCCCGGCGACGTCCCCCGGCCGGACGAGCTGGAATTCGCCGCGTACGTCGAACGCGACGACGCCGCCGACGTGATGCTGTTCCCGGCGGCGGGCGAGATCCGGCGCATGGCGGATCTCGCGCCGGGAGCACGCGTGGGGACGTCGGCGGTGCGGCGGCGCGCCCAGCTCGGCCGGATCCGTCCCGACCTGCGGATCGAGTTCCTGCGCGGCAACGTGGATTCGCGGCTGGAGCGGCTCGACTCCGGCGAGGACCTCGACGCCGTCGTGGTCGCGCGGGCGGGCCTGACCCGGCTGGGAATCGACCGGCCGGGCGAGACCCTCGACCTCCTCCCCGCCGTGGGATCGGGCGTCCTCGCCATCGACTGCCGCCGCGCGGACTCCGATGTCGTGGACCTCGTGCGCCTGCTGGATCACCGGGAGACCCGGCTGTGCGTCAGCGCGGAACGCGCGATGCTGCACGACCTCCGGGGGCACTGCAACAGTCCGATCGCCGGCCACGCCCGGATCGAACGCGACGGGCGGCTGAGCCTGCGCGGCATGGTGTTCACGCCGGACGGCTCGCGCTTCGTCCACGCGCAGGAGTGGTCCCCGCCGGAGAAGGGTGCGGATCTCGGCGCCCGCGTGGCCGGTGACCTGCTCCGCAAGGGCGCCGGAGACCTGATCGAGAGCATCCCGCACTGAGGGGGCCTCGCGGCCCTTCCCGGGGAGTCGGCGTCGCTACTAGGGAGCGTCGTCCTGCCAAGGGTCGCCGTCGCTCCTCAGGAGTTGTCGATCTCCCGGATGATCTGACCGCCCAGTTCCCGCTGGATGAGCGCCATCCCGCTCATCTCGGCCTCGGTGCCGTCCGCGTCGGCGTCCCCTTCCGGGTCCACCTCGTCGCTCTCGTCCACCGGGGACGGCTCGGGAGGCGGCGGCGGCTCGTCCGGCGGCGGTGGGAGGGGCCCCAGGTCCCCGGCCGCCGCGCCGCCCGCGCCGAACCCGTTCCTGCTGCTCGCCCCGTTCGAACCGTTCGAGCCGCTGGTGCCGTTCTCGCCGGAAGCCGGGCGCGGGACGGCATTCGAGGCCGGGCCGCCCTGCTGCGGCGCGTTTTGGCCCGTTCCGGCGCCGAAGCCGGACGGCGCCGACGAACCGAACCCGCCGGGCGACTGAGATCCGCCTGTTGCGGCCGACCCGAAGCCGCCCGAGGGGGCTGAACCGAACCCGCTGCCGGACCCGCCACCGGATCCGAATCCGCCGCCTGAGCCGCCGTGGCCTCCGGAGCCGCCCGCGCCTGGCCGGCCACCGCCCGGTCCCGCGTTGGGCCCGGGGCCGCCCTGGCCTCGTCCGCCGCCCGCACCGCCGGACACCGTCTCGATCCGCCAGTCGACGCCCATCCGTTCCCGGAGCACCTCGCTGAGGATGACGTCGCGGTTGCCGTTGACGAACCCGAGACGGTTCCCCTCGGCGTCGAACGCGAGCGTGAGAACGCGTCCCTCGAGGGACGCCGGCCGCACGCCGGACATGATGACCATCCAGGTCGCGCGGCTCTTCTGCTTGACGGCCTCGATGATGTCCGGCCAGTACCGCTGCACCGTCGACACGTCCACACCGCCGGTCGCGGCGGACGCCTGCCCGGCCGCACCACCGGCGTGTTGCCCACCGGCGTTTTGCCCACCGGCGCCTTGCGGTTGGGCTGCGGTGGAGCGGCGGTTATCCACAGAACTGCGTTCTGCTTCCGCCGGTGCACGGGCGGGGTCGACACTGGAAGTGGGGTCGCCCCCCTGGGCGGGCGGGGGCTGCCTTACCCCAGACTCAGAAGACGCCCCGCCGCTCGCAACGCCGCCGCTCGCAACGCCAACGCCCGCAGCTCCCCCGCTCGCAACGCCACTGCTCGCAACGCCTGCAACGCCACCGCCCGACGCACCATCAGCCGCCGAGGCACCACCGGCCCCAGAGACACCACCGGTCGCCGATGCACCAGCCGTCGCAGATCCTTCCGCCGGAGCGCCTCCCGCCGAACCGTCTCCCACGGAGACGCCTCCCGCGGAGGAGCCACCTGCCGGGCTCCCACCCGCGGGGCCGACTTCCGCCGGGGCACTCCCCGCCGCAGCTCCCCCGACCGACGGCGCACCAGCCGCCGAAACGCCCGCCGACGAAACACCAGCCGACGGGGCACCCCCCGGAGCACCTCCACCAGGCGCCCCTGCGGCTCCCGCCGACGGCGCGGACCCCGGACCCGGCGACGCGAACGGCGCGAAGGCCTGCGCCAAGCCGTCACCCGGCGCACCGCCCGGCGCGCCGCCCCCGAAGCCGCCCTGCGCGGCCTGGCGTTCGAGACGGTCCAGACGGGCGAACATGGACGCCTCGTCCTCGTACGCCGCCGGCAGCAGGATCCGGGCGCAGATCAGTTCGAGCAGCAGCCGCGGGGACGTGGCGCCGCGCATCTCGGTGAGCCCGGTGTGCAGCAGGTCCGCGGCCCGCGTCAGCTCCCCGGGCCCCATCGACGACGCCTGCCGCCGCATCTGCTCCAGCTCGTCCGGCGGGACGTTCAGCAGCCCCGAGCCGCCCGCCTCCGGCACGTTCGAGAGGATCACCAGGTCGCGGACGCGTTCCAGCAGGTCCGCGGTGAACCGGCGCGGTTCCTGGCCGCTCTCGATCACCCGGTCGATCGCGGCGAACACGGCGGCCCCGTCGCGGGCGGCGAACGCGGCGATGACCTCGTCCAGCAGGGTGGAGTCGGTGTAGCCGAGCAGCGAGACGGCCCGCGCGTAGGTGATGCCCTGCTCGTCCGACCCGGCGAGGAGCTGGTCGAGGATCGACAGGGTGTCTCGGGCGGACCCGGCGCCGGCCCGCACCGCGAGCGGCAGCGCCGACGCCTCGTACGGGACGTCCTCGGACTTGAGGATCTCCTCGACGAGCTCCGTCAGCACGCCCGGCGGGATCAGCCGGAACGGGTAGTGGTGCGTGCGGGACCGGATCGTCCCGATGACCTTCTCGGGCTCGGTGGTCGCGAACACGAACTTCAGGTGCGGAGGCGGTTCCTCGACGAGCTTCAGCAGCGCGTTGAAGCCCTCGCGGGTCACCATGTGCGCCTCGTCGATGATGTACACCTTGAAGCGCGCCGACACGGGCGCGAAGAACGCGCGTTCACGCAGGTCGCGGGCGTCGTCGACGCCGCCGTGCGAGGCGGCGTCGATCTCGATCACGTCGATGTGGCCGGTGCCGGACGGGCCGAGCGCGACGCACGAGTCGCATTTGCCGCACGGGTCGGGCGTCGGGCCCAGCTCGCAGTTCAGGGAGCGGGCGAGGATGCGGGCGCTGGAGGTCTTTCCGCAGCCCCGCGGCCCGCTGAACAGGTAGGCGTGGTTGATCCGGCCGTTGCGCAGCGCTTGCTGGAGGGGCTCGGCGACGTGCTCCTGCCCCTTCAGCTCGGCGAAGGTCGCTGGCCGGTACTTGCGGTACAGAGCCAGACTCATCGGGGGTCCGCCCTCCCTCGAGAAGCAGAGCGTCACAGGCGCGGTGGCGCGGTGAAAGCAAGGGACCCCCCGCACACCCGCCAGAGCCTGCTTATCCTTGCTGCCTTCCGGCCCTGGGGAGGTTCACAGGGTGACGCCGTGCGAGGGGTCTGCACAGAGTCTATGGCATCAGCGGCGAGGGTCGGGACGGTTGCCGCGTACTCTCCCGCCCATGACCGACGCCACACAGCAGACGCTCCTGCACATCGCCGAACGCCGCCACTGGGAATCCGCGCGGGACTCGGGTGTGTCGTACGCCATGTCGACGCTCGGCCGGACGCTCGACGAGGAGGGGTTCGTCCACTGCTCTTCCGACATGGGCCAGGTGGACGGCGTGCTCGTCCGCTTCTACGGCGCCGTCCCCCGCTCTGACCTGGTCCTGCTGGTCATCGACGTGGCGCGGCTGGACGCGCCGGTCCGCCACGAGCCGGTCGGCGACGAGGTCTTCCCGCACGTGTACGGGCCGATCCCGGTCTCCGCCGTAATTGATGTCAGGTCACTGCCCGAGAACCGGTAGGCTCTCCCGTGGAGGATTCGCCTAGTGGCCTAGGGCGCACGCTTGGAAAGCGTGTTGCGTGCAAGCGCTCGCGAGTTCGAATCTCGCATCCTCCGCCACCGGCGCGAGCCGAACGAAGGTCCCGACCGCACAGCGGCCGGGACCTTTCTCGTTTCCCGGGTGCCGACGGGCCGCCGGGAGGGGCGTCCGGCGAGGTCTCACTGAGTCGAATCGACGGTCCGGGGGCCTCGTCGTGCCTGGTAGCTGTGGGGAACGCCGCGGCGTACGACCGGGCGGGGATCGGGGCTGAGCATGGGAAACGGGAGCCTTCAGGGCAAGGTGGCCATCGTCACCGGCGGCGCGTCCGGGATCGGCGGGGCGGTCACGCGGCTGTTCGCCGAGCGCGGCGCCCGCGTCGTCGTGGTGGACCTCCAGCGGGACGCGGGCGAGGCGCTCGCGTTGGAACTGGGCGACGCGGTCGTCTTCCGGCAGGGGGACGTCTCGGACCGGGCCGTCGCGGACGGTGCCGTCGCCGCGGCCGTGGAGCGGTTCGGACGGCTCGACACGCTGATCAACAACGCGAGCGCGTCCCACCAGAAGCCCTTCGAGGAGCAGACGGACGACGACTGGCGGCTGGCCATGGACACCGGCCTGTTCGCGACGCGCAACTTCATGCTGGCCGCACTGCCGGAGCTGAAGAAGGCCGGCGGGGCGTCGATCGTCAACTTCGGGTCCGGGGCGGGGCTGGACGGGCAGCCGAACCAGGCGTCCTATGCCGCGGCGAAGGAGGCGATCCGCGGGCTGAGCCGGGTCGCGGCGAACGAGTGGGCGGCGTACGGCATCCGGGTGAACGTGGTCTGCCCGATGGCGATGACGCCCGGGGTGGTGCAGTGGGCGGAGGCGCGGCCGGAGCAGTACGCGCAGTCGGCCGCCAAGGTGCCGCTGGGCCGGTTCGGGGACCCGGCGATGGACGTCGCGCCGATCGTCGCGTTCCTCGCCGGTGACGACGCGCGGTACATGACCGGGCAGACGGTCATGGCCGACGGCGGCGCGATCAAGCTCCGCTGACGCGGACGTGGCCGGGACGGGATCCGTCCCGGCCACGTCGGACGCCGTGTGATCAGGCGTGCTGCGGCACCTCGTCCTTCAGCCCCTGGCGGATCTCCTCGCGCAGTTCAGGGCTGTCCTCGTGCCCGTGAACGGACGCCGCGTGCTCGGCGGCCGCCCGTACCACCTCCTGCTCCTCGCCGGCGATGGTGAGCGTGCAGTTCATCTCGCTGGGGTAGTCCCTGCAGTCGGCTACCTTGCGCATGTCGGTTCCTCCCCTCACTGCCAGTCTCGGTCGGCGCTCGCCCGCCGGCGAATACGGGAAATCCCGTATGCGCGGCCCTGGCGGCGGGCCGCTAATGGCCGCCTTGTCCCCGTCTGACCAGGGAATTTACAGTGGAGGGATGACCGGCTCCGGGGAGGTCGGGCTGCGGCGGGCGCTGGCGGTCGCCGACCTCCTGATCGACGCCGAGGACGAGCGGACGCTGCTCCCGGAGCTGCTGCCGCTGCTGCTCAGCGTGCTGCCGGGCGACAGCCTCGTGTGGTCGGTGCGCCCGGACGGCGCCGGTGGGCCGTTCACGGTCCCGGACGGGCTGCTGAGCCGCGACGCGCTGGCGGCGTTCGCGCGGCACAAGGCCGCCGATCCGCTGGTCGCGCACACGACGTCCGGGCCCGGCACGCCCCTCCTGCGCTCCGACCTGCAGTCGCGCGCCGAGTACCACGCGCTCGCCGCCTACGCGGACGTGTACCGGCCGCTCGGCGCCGAGCACCAGCTCGCGATGTCGTTCCCCGCCGGCTGGTCGGGGGACGAGCCGCGCAGCGTGTGCCTGGCGGTCAACCGGCGGCGCGGCGACTTCGGCGACGACGACCGGGCGGTCGCCGAGCTGCTGCGGCCCCGGCTCGCGCGGGCGATGCGGCGGCTCGCGCCGCCCGCGCGGGAGCGGGTGACCCGGCGGGAGGCCGCGGTCCTGGACCTGCTGGCCAGGGGCCTCACCGACCGGCAGATCGCGCGGCGGCTGGCGATCAGCCCGCGGACGGTCGAGAAGCATCTGGAGCACGCCTACCCGAAGCTGGGCGTGCACGGCCGGGTGGACGCGGCGACCACCTGGCTGTCCTCCGGCGGCGCCCGCCGGGGCCTGTCCGGGCCCCTTCCCGGGCCGCCGGACCCCCTGTGACGGCAGTTACTCACGGGGCCTCTGAGCTGCGGTGTAACTGGTTTACCAATCGGTGGAATGCGGTGACCGGGCCAGTCGGGGCACGTAGACTCGGGGCGTGATCTTCAAGGCGGTGGGCGAGGGAAGGCCCTATCCCGAGCACGGCTTGTCGTCCCGGGACTGGGCCAAGATCCCCCCTCGCCAGGTCCGCCTGGACCAGCTCGTGAGCACCAAGCGGGAGCTGGACCTGCAGTCGCTGCTCGCGAAGGACTCCACGTTCTACGGCGACCTGTTCCCCCATGTCGTCCAGTGGAAGGGCGAGCTCTACCTGGAGGACGGCCTGCACCGGGCGCTCCGGGCGGCGCTGCACCAGCGGCTCGTCCTGCACGCGCGCGTCCTGGACCTGGACGCCGTCGACATGACCGGCTGACCCGGCGACCCCCTAGCAGTCCCCGCGTCAGCGGGTGCGGGCGGGTTCGGCGGTGGGCAGGCCCTTCGGCTCGACGAGACGGCCGTCCAGGACGTCCGAGCGCGGGGCCGGGCGGACGAAGCCGGGCCGGGCGGCGAGCATCCCGAAGACCAGTTCCGGCGCCACGAGGACGAGCAGCAGCGTCAGCGGGACGTGCCAGCCGCCCGTCGCGCTGTGCAGCACGCCCATGGCGAGCGGGCCGAACCCGGCGAGCAGGTAGCCGCCGGTCTGCGCCATGCCGGACAGGCGCCCCGCGACGGACGGGCTCGGCGAGCGCAGGCTGAGCAGGGTGTAGGCGAGCGGGAACGCGCTGCCGGTGCCGATGCCGAGCACGACGGTCCACGCCCACCCGGCGGCGGGCGCGAAGATCAGGCCGCCGATCCCGACGACCATGGTGAGCACGACGCCCGCGACGACGGCGCGCTGGTCGCGCAGCCGGGCGGCGAGCACGGGGACCGCGAAGCCGAGCGGGATGCCGACGATCATCATCGTGGAGACCATCATCCCGGCGGTGGCGGGCGCGAACCCGGCGTCCTTCATGATCTCCGGCAGCCAGGACATCAGCACGTAGAACATCAGCGACGCCAGGCCCATGAACACCGCGACGAACCAGGCGACGGGCGAGCGCAGCAGCGACCCCTCCCGCGCCGCGCGGGAAGAGGGCGCGGTGGGCGCGGCGGGCCGGTCGGGGGAGCGGCGGCCGCGGAGCGCGAGCGGCCCCCAGGCGAGCGCCGCGACCAGCGACGGGACGGCCCAGACGGCGAGCGCGAGGCGCCAGCCGCCCGCGTCGTTCAGCGGGACGGCGAGCCCGGCGGCGACGGCGCCGCTGGCGGCCATCAGCATCATCGCGAGGCCGGTGAGGGACCCGACGCGGTTCGGGAACGCGCGCTTGATGACGGCGGGCATGAGGACGTTCCCCATCGCGATCCCCGCACCCGCTAGGACCGTTCCAACGAACAGTGGCAGCGGCGCCGCGACGACCCGCAGCAGGATTCCGGCCGTGATCAGCACGAGGGAGCCGGCGATGGCGGTCTCGGTGCCGAGCCGGCGCGCGGCGACGGGGGCCAGGGACGCGAAGACGCCGAGGCAGAGGACGGGCAGCGTGGTGAGGACGCCGACCTCGGCCCCGGACAGGCCGAACGCGTCGCGCAGGTCGCCGAGCACCGGGGAGATCCCGGTGATGGCGGCCCGCAGGTTGATCGTCAGCAGCACCAGGCCGACGAGCGACCAGGCGGTCAGGGCACGGGGGACGGGGGTCGTTGCCGAGGTGTTCATGTCGCCTTCGTCATGCGCCGATGGGCGCGTCGAACCGGTCGGGGGGCGGCGTGGCGGGCGCGGGAGCCGGTCACGCCGGTGATCGTTGATGGGACGCGGCGGACCGCGTGATGCCGGACGCGCTCCGCCGCTAGGGCTCGCGCTCCTCCGGGGCCTCCGGGACCTTCGGCGCCTTCGGAGCCTGCGCGGCCGGGGGCGCGGCTTTCCACGGGCCGGTGGAGGCGAGGATCTGGTCCAGGCAGGCATGGGTGGCCTGGGCGGCGGCGGCCGCGTCGCCCGCCTCCACCGCCGCGGCGATGGGGCCGTGCGGGACGTCCGCGTGCTCCAGGAGGGTGCCCGCCGCGCCGATGCTGGCCCTCAGGGCGGTGCTGAAGTCCCGGTAGAGGTCGGTGAGGACCTGGTTGTGGGTCGCCTCCACGACGGCGGTGTGGAACGCCAGGTCGGCCTCCACGAACGCGGCGTGCTCGCCCGCGGCCCACGCCGCGTCCCGGCGGCCGAGGGCGTCGGCGATGGCGGCGACGTCGGCGTCGGTGCGGCGCGCGGCGGCGAGCCGGGCGGCCTCGACCTCCAGGCCGCGCCGCACCTCCAGGATCTCGACGAGCTCGGCCGTCTCGAGGCGCCGCCGGACGGCGCTGGACAGCTCGCTCGTGGCCCGCACGTAGGTGCCGTCGCCCTGGCGGCTGTCGAGCAGCCCCGCGTGGGTGAGGGCCCGGACGGCCTCGCGGACGGTGTTGCGGCCGACGCCGAGGGTCTCCGACAGCACCGGCTCCGGCGGGATCTTCCCGCCGACCGGCCAGGAACCGCCGGTGATCTCGCCCCTGAGCTGCTCGATCACCTGGTCGACGAGCGACGACCGGCGGGCGGTGCGCAGCGTCACGGTCCCTCCTCGAGCCAGGGGCGCCGACATCCGGTCAGCCAGTCATCCCATGTTTCCGCCACCATGGTACGACAGCCGCGCCGCCGCGTTTATTCCGGGGCGCCGCCCGGGTCGTCCGTGCCGGTCACACGCGCCGCAGGTCAGACCCGTCCGAGGTCGTGGTTCGCCTCCTGCGAGGGGGCGGCGTGCAGGCCCGCGGCCTCCAGCGCCTGCCGGTACGCCGCGGCGGCCGACTCGCTGTCCTGGACGAGCTCGAACAGCTCGCCCAGCTCCCGCAGCAGGTGCGCGGCGGGACGCCCGGCCGGCAGCGTCCTGAGCTGCTCGGACGCGGCGCGCAGCACGACCTGGGCCGCGGCGCGGTCGCCCTGCGCGACCCTCGCCCGCGCCAGGACGAGGCGGGCCAGGACGGTCTTCTGTGTGCGCGCGGCGAGGTCGTTGCCGGGATGCGGCGTGAGGGTGTTCGCCTTCTCGGGCGGCGCCAGAGCCATCCCCGTGTCCAGGAACTGCTCCAGCTCGGCGATGGCCTCGTCCAGTTCCCCCACGAGGACCAGCGCGCGCGCCTTGGCGATGGTGCTCTCGGTGGCCTCGGCCCCTTCGAGCGCGTCCGTCCCCCGCAGGAGCTCCAGTGCCTCCTGCGCGGCCTGGCGGGAGCCCTCGGCGCGCGGCTTCTCGATGCCCGGCACGCCCTCGCCCGGCGACACGACGTCCGCCCCAGCCGAGGGCGCCGGCTCGGAGAACGGCATGACGCCCCTCAGCAGCGCCTTCGCGGCGGCGAGGTCGAGGCGCGCCTGCGCCTGCACGGGCGTCGCGTCGGTGCGGGCGGCCAGCGCCTGGTCGGCGAAGTACAGGGAGTCGCCGATCGTCCCCTCCTCCAGCGCGCGCATGCTGGCGCGCTGGTAGTGGACGCTCGTGGACTCGTCGTCCTTGGAACCCTCCGGATACAGGAGCCGCCTACCGAGCTCGTGCGCGCGCGCCGGGTCGGAACGGTCGACATAGGCCAGCAGCAGGATCCTGCCCGCCTCGGTGTACTCCTGCCCCGCGGCGAGCCCTAGCTTGCCGAGCCGGTCCATCGCCCGCTCGCCGAGCGCGATCGCCTGCCCGAGGTCGCCGACCGTGTGGTAGCAGCGCGCCAGCGCGATCACCGGCGGCAGCCAGCTCGCCCGCCCCGGGTCGCGTTCGGCCTGCTCGCGCAGCTCCTCGAACAGCGCGATCGCCTGGTCGGCGCGGCCCAGTTCCTCCAGGGCGCGGGCGCGGCCCCACCGGGCGCGGGACGTCAGGTCCGGATCGTCGCTGCGCGCGATCACCTCGTCGAAGCCCGACTCGGCGGTGCCCGGGTCGCCCCCCAGCAGCGCGAGGTGCGCATGGCGCTCCCGCACCTCCAGGTGCGCGCGCTGCTCCGGCTCGACGCCCTCGGCGAGGTACTCCGGCGTGCAGCCGAGCCGCTCGGCCAGCATGCGCAGGACCGTCGGCGTCGGAGTCCGCTTACCGGACTCGATCAATGAGATGTAGCTGTCGGAAAGGTCGTGACCGGCGAGCTGTGCCTGCGACAGGCGTCTGGTGAGCCGCAGGTTGCGGACACGTTCGCCGACATTGCCTGGACCCGGCATGTGGACTCACTTAGCGGAAGTAATCAGGCGGCTGGGGTGCCGACATGATTGCACATTGCGGGTTAACGCACATCGAGAGTAATGAAGCGGGACCCCCCGGACGGTCGCGGCACCTGTCGCCTCCGACGTTATCCGACGATCCCCGCAAGATCGCCGATTCCGCCGAGATTGCTCCACCACCCCCATTACGTCGGACCCTGGAGGGCCCGCAGCCACTCCTCCAGAAGGCGGTAATCGCCATCTCCCAACCCCGCGCGCGCGTCGACGCGGTGCAGCAGCGCAGCGCCCGGATGATGGACGGCCACCCAGGCGCGGTCGGCGTCGGAGATCTCGTCGTCGACCCAGGCGAACGCCCGTCCGGCCGCCCAGCCGACGAGGGTCCGCGTCTTCCAGTGCAGGCCGGCCCGCTCGTCCCGCTCGTCCGCCTCGGACGGGTCCGGCCAGGCGACCACCGCCAGCTCCGGCAATCCCAGCCGGGGGGCTATGCATTCGTTGGCGTCGGTCGTCCAGGTCGTCGCCCAGACCACGTCGCACGGCAGGGCCGCCAGGCGCGGGCCGTGCGCGGGATCGAGCCTTGGCAGAAGCGGATGCGCGGCGGTTTCCCGCGATTCTGGACGATCCGTCTCATACGTCGGGTAGGGCCGCGGCGAACCGAACGGAATGAGCGGACCGTCGACGTCGAGGAACAGCAGCGGACGCCGCACCGAACCGGTCATGACCGGACCGTAGCGCCCGGAATCGGGCGGCGGCGGGAGGTGCGCCCGGGGTCAGTCGTCGGCGGTGGCGTTCTTGTTCGGGAAGATCATTTCGCAGACCTCGAGGTAGAGCTGCTCCGGGTACGGCAGGTACGGGACGTTCGACAGCGCCTGCTCCTGGCCCGCGGACTCCAGGACGAACTCGCCGTAGCCGAGCATCCGGCCCGCGATCGTCCGCTTGAAGCTCATGTCGGTGACCTTCGCCAGCGGCATCATCGCGACCTTGCGGGTGATCAGGCCGGTGGTCAGCAGCATCCGCTGGTTCGTGATCACGAAGTAGTCGACCGACCATTCGGCGACCCGCCAGACGAACCAGGCGAGCAGGATCAGCCACGCCCACCAGATCCAGCTGATCACCGTGCCCGCCTGGCTGGCGACGGTGTTGCTCAGCACGCCCGCGACGATCAGCCCGCCGAGGACGAGCCCGACCGGGACCATCAGCACGGCCGGATGCCGGCGCACCGTGATCACCTGGTTCTCGTGCGGGAGGAGGTACTTGTTCACCGAGGCCGGGGCCGAGTCCCCCGGGGTCACCAGCCTCATCGCGGCCTCGGGCCGGAGCGGCGCCCATCGGGCGGGGCCGCCGCGGCCCACGTCATGTGCTTGCTTGCGGGCACGGCTGCCTCCCGGAGCGTCGACCCACGGACCCCGGTTCAGTTTCGCACAGCCGCAACCCCCGGCAAAGCAAGGGCTATGGCGCGTTGTCGAGAGAAGACCGGCGCGCCCGGCGGCGCTTCTCGGCGGCGACCGTGGCGAGCACCTCCAGGTGCCGGCGCGCGATCCGCTCCACGAGGTCCGGCGAGGCTCCCCCGCACACCTCGTCCGCGCCGTGCCGCGCGGCGGACACGCACCGTTCCACGGTGTCGGACTGGTGGACTCCTTCGAACTCCTCGGTGAGCCGCTCGCCGATCGCGGCGTAGCGCGGCAGGTCGCCATCCCCTTGGTGAGTCATCGCGACTCCCTAGCCTCGCTCGCGCCGCCCGGTCCGTAACGGTCCCCTGTGCCGGGGCGGCGGAGGGGAACGCGCACTGACGTTCCGTAGCGCGTTCGTACCCCTTGCCACCAGGAACGAACATCCGGAACGCGGTGCACACCCGGATCGCTCTCCCCGGGCCCCGCCGCTCCGCTACGGGCGGCGGCCGGAACCCCGCCGGCGGGCGCCTCGGCGCCCCGTCAGACGACGCCGTAGAGCCGGTCGCCGGCGTCGCCGAGGCCCGGCATGATGAAGCCCTGCTGGTTCAGGTGCGAGTCGATCGCGGCGGTGACGACGCGGATCGGCGCGGACGTCCCGGCGAACGCCTCCTCGAGGTACTTGAGGCCCTCGGGCGCGGCGAGCAGGCAGATCGCGGTGACGTCGTCGGCGCCGCGGTCGAACAGCAGCTTGATCGCGGCGGCGAGGGTGCCGCCGGTGGCGAGCATCGGGTCCAGGACGTAGCACTGCCGGCCGGACAGGTCGTCGGGGAGCCGGGTGGCGTACGTCTGGGCCTGCAGGGTGCCCTCGTCACGGATCATGCCGAGGAAGCCGACCTCGGCCGTCGGCAGCAGCCGGGTCATGCCGTCCAGCATGCCGAGCCCGGCGCGCAGGATCGGCACCACGAGCGGCTTGGGGCTGGCCAGCTGGACGCCGTCGGTCTCCACCAGCGGGGTGGGCACGGTGACCGGGGCGACCCGGACGTCGCGGGTGGCCTCGTAGGCCAGCAGCGTGACGAGCTCGTCCGCCAGGCGGCGGAACGTGGGGGAGTCGGTGCGGACGTCCCGCAGCGTGGTGAGCTTGTGCGCGACGAGCGGATGGTCGACGGCGAGGGTCTGCATGCGCACACCGTAACCCAAGGCCCGCGCGCGGCGGCCGGGCCGGCAATCTTGGATAGGACGCCATTGAGCTGGGCACCATGGCGTTATGAGCAGCGACAGCGAGCGACGGCGGGAGCGCGCGGGCGAGCCCGCGCCCGATCCGCCCGGGCCGGGATCCGGCCCCGCGGAGAGCGCGCCGCCGGCTCCCGACTCCCTTGTCCCCCCGCCCGAACCCGTGCCGTTCCCCGTCGACGCCTCCGACGTCGACGAGGCGGTGAGGGATGTCACAGCGGGCCGCGAGCCCGGTGGCGAGGGCGACATCTCGCCCGAGCAGGTGCGCGAGCGGCTGCGCCGCCGGGCGATCTTCCTGCGGGAGCTGGCGGAGGCGCGGGAACTGCGCCGGCGCGTGACGCCGCACAGGTCACGGCGCGCCCGGATCCACGCGGCGCTGAGGCGCCGCACGTTCCGCATCAACTGAGCGGCGGGGCCGGAGGGGCCGCCCCCTTCGCGGGGGACCGGCAGGGATCGAGTAGGTTCGTCCCGTTGGGTACCGGAAAGCGGAGCCGACTCCCCGTTTCACCCGGCGGTGCGCCGCCGAGTTTGGCGGTGGGGCACGCGAGCACGCGCCGCATCTGCGACCATGCCCAGGCAGGAACGGCGCCGGTGGGGTGGAAATGACGGATGTGGACGCGACGGACTTCGCCGTCGTGGTGTACCGCGAGGACGACCGCTGGGAGGCCGAGATCCTCCCGGTGGCGCTGACCGAGGATCTCGCCGGGCTGATCCATGCCCTGCGGCAGCAGCCGAGCCTGGGCGGGACGATCGGGCTGGTGTCGGTGGGCGACGACTTCTTCGTGGCGATCCGCCTGCTCGGCGACGAGGTGATGGTGTTCCTGTCGGACGTCACGGCGTCGGTGGACTGGCCGCTCGCCGGCCAGGTCCTGGAGTACCTGGACATCCCGATCCCGGACGACGAGGAGCTCGACCAGGTGCTGCCGGTCGGCGACATGTCGATCTTCGCGGACCTGGGGCTGGACGAGATGGAGCTCGGCGCGATCTCCGGCGACCTGGAGCTCTACCCGGACGAGATGCTGCTCAGCATCGCGGGCCGCGTCGGCTTCGCCCCCGCCTTCGAGCGCGCCCTCGACGCGGTGTCCTGACCCGTCATCTGAAGCCGTGGGTGAGGGCGTAGGCGTTGAGCTGGGCCCAGTCGTCGCCGGCGTGGGTGTGCTGCGGGTCGATGCAGCCGAGGGTGAGCGGGCGCGGGACGTCGTAGTGCGGCGCCTTCAGCCGGGGGGCGCTCTCGAAGTCGAGCACCTCGGCGATGTTGCGGGCGGCGGCGTCCCGCACGGACAGCGGTTCGAGGCCCCAGCGCCACTCGATCGCCTTCAGCACGGACGTGTGGTCGTACACCTCGTGGGCGATGGCGCCGCGCCGGGCGCGCGGTGAGATCAGCAGGCAGGGGACGCGGAAGCCGCGCAGGCCGGTGCCGAGGTCGGGACGCGGGTCCGGGCCGGCCGGCGGCGGGACGTGGTCGAAGAACCCGCCCCACTCGTCGTAGTTGATCACCAGCAGGGTGCGGGCCCAGTTCGGCGAGTCGATGATCGCCGTGTAGACCTTGTTGAGGAAGCTCTGGCCGAACCGGATGTCGGCGAGCGGGTGCTCGTCCTCCGACATTCCGGGCAGCGCCTCGCCGACGAACCCGGGCTCGACGAAGCTGACGGCGGGCAGCCTGCCGTGCTTGGCGTCGTCGTAGAAGTAGTTGATGTGGCGGCTGATGTCGAGGTGCTTCAGGCCCCACAGGGCGGTGAACGGCACGTCGCTGAAGTAGTAGTGCGCGGGGATCTTCTTCTCCTTCAGCCGGTCCCAGACCGTGGTGAGCTCGGAGAAGGTGAAGGTGTTGGAGATCCGGTCGGTCTGCCCGGCGTGCTGGAAGATCCGGTTGGGGAACGTGGACGACATGATGGCGGCGAAGTAGCGGTCGCAGAGCGTCCAGTCGAGGGCGGCGCGGCCGTGGAAGCCGAGGTCGGGTCCCTTGAAGTAGCCGATGGAGAAGACGTCGTTCTCTCCGGCGCGGAGCCACCCGTCGCAGGCGCCGCCGTTGTACTCGGTGCGCCCGCCCTCGTAGGAGTGGTCGGGGTCGTTGAAACCGCACCCGTAGGGGACCGTCAGGTGGTGGGTGTCGTGCGCGTTGCCCTGCGCGTCGGTGAACGTGAGCCCGGCCTGCTTGCCGTCGGCGCCCGGGACCCAGCCCATGTAGTGGTCGAAGGACCGGTTCTCCATCATGACGACGACGATGTGGTCGATGCCGGAGTCGCCGGGGTCGGGGAGCGGGGAGACGGGCGCCCGGACGGTCGCCGCCGCGTCGGCCGCCGTCCCGGCCGCACCGCTCGCCGCGATGAGCGCGGCGGCCCCGGCCGTTCCCGCCAGGAACCCGCGCCTCGTCAGTTCGTCCTTGCCCATGGTGCTCCTCCCGCCGCCCGGCCGGTGAGAAGTATCACGATCATTGGGGCACCAGGGGAAGAACCGGAGTGGACCACCATGGGACAAAACCCGAAATATCCTCATGACCGAAAGCGCGCGAGGGGTGTGACCGGAGCAACCCCGTGGGTCACAATGAGCAGGTGCCGTACTTCGCCGCCGTGTTCGCGCAGAGCCCGCAGGGCTGGGTCGG
Source organism: Spirillospora sp. NPDC046719 (assembly GCF_040645715.1). Taxonomy (NCBI): domain Bacteria; kingdom Bacillati; phylum Actinomycetota; class Actinomycetes; order Streptosporangiales; family Thermomonosporaceae; genus Spirillospora; species Spirillospora sp. NPDC046719. The sequence continues at coordinate 18,047 of NZ_JBEYYT010000007.1, forward strand.
GACCGAGGCCGTGCTCGCCGAGGCCGAGCACGTCGACGACGTCGCCGACCTGATGCGGGAGGCCGCCGTCGAGTCCTACGGCGACCCGGTCGTCCTGCTGGTCGAGCAGGACGACGACTGGTTCGCGGTCGTCCGGCTGGACGGGGACGACGAGCCCCGCGCGTACGTGTCGACCGTCCGCGAGGACGGGCTCGCCGCGCTGTTCCACCAGCTCGTCGGGGAGGTCCCGGACGGCGACGCCGGCGGCGACCCGGCGCTGCTGGAGGACCTCGGGATCGCCCCGGAGCAGCTCAGCGACCTGGGCGAGCGGGCCCTGCCCGGGGACGCGCTGCTGGCCGTCGCCGAGCGCGCCGGGTTCGGCGAGGAGTTCGACCGCCTCCGTGACTGACCCCGTGACCGCCCCCTCCACCGAACCGGACGAGGAGTTCGGCGCGGCGATGCGCCGGGCGCTGGACGAGGCGCGCGCCGCCGCCGCCGACGGCGAGATCCCGGTGGGCGCCGTGGTCCTGGACGGCTCCGGCACGGTCATCGGTACCGGCCGCAACGACCGGGAGCGGAGCGCCGACCCGACCGGGCACGCGGAGATCGTCGCGATGCGCGCCGCCGCGAGGGCACGCGGGGAGTGGCGGCTGTCCGGCTGCACGCTCGTGGTGACGCTGGAGCCGTGCACGATGTGCGCCGGCGCGTCCGTCCAGGCGCGGGTGGACCGGGTCGTCTACGGGGCGGTCGACCCGAAGGCGGGCGCCGTCGGGTCGCTGTGGGACGTCGTCCGGGACCGCCGCCTCAACCACCGGCCCGAGGTGTTCGCGGGCGTGCTGGCCGCGGAGTGCGGCGCGCTGCTCTCCGAGTTCTTCGTACGCCGCAGAGTCCGGTAGGCTTCCCCGCGGTGGTGTCGCCTAGTGGACGAGGGCGCACGCCTCGAAAGCGTGTGAAGTGCAAGCTTCCGTGGGTTCGAATCCCACCACCACCGCCACCGGCCATGACTCGGCCAGCGCGAGGGGCGGGACCAGCGGTCCCGCCCCTCGCGCTTTGTCGTCCGCCGCCCGTCCCGATCAGCGCGCGGGCAGCTTGAGCAGTGCCGCTGCGAGCCGGCCGGCGTAAGCGGCCTCGTTCTTCGCGGCGACCTCCGACTGCTCGCCGTCACTGATGCTGATGTCGGCCGTGAGATTGTCGACGCGGAACATCAACTGTGGCGCATCGAAGGGGTTCGAGGCGTCGATGTAGTGCCCCTCGTCCCCTATTCCGGAGAGGGGGTCGCCGCTGCCCGCGCTCATCACGGCCGCGTGCGCGTTGTCGGTTCCCGACTCCCCGCCCTTATTGCCGTACCGCTTGAACTCGACGGTGATGCTCCCCCGGTCGGCGAAGTCCTTGGGCAGGACCGACCAGGTGCACTGCACCGAGTCCTTGGTGCCCGGCGGACTCTTCGTCGGAGAGACCTCCGCGCCCTGGACGCTGGGTGTCGGGAGACGGCCGCAGGCGGGGAGCGCGGAGAACCTCCCCTCGTTCACCCGGGTCCCCGTGGCGTTCTGCACCAGGAACCAGCCGCCCGCGACCACGACGAGGATCCCGGCCGTCGCCAGGAGCCAGGCCCTCAGGGACATCGGCGAATCCTGGTCCACGGCGACCGTCGGAGGCGCCGGCGCTGGCGCCGCCGGGGCCTCCGTGACCGGCCTCGTCCGGAGGCCCGGGGGCGGAGGTGAAGGCGGGGGCAGCTCCGCTCCTGGGGTCGCCCCCTGCCCCGGAAGGGGAACCTGGCCCGGGGGCGGGGCCTGCGCCGGAGGCGGGACCTGGCCCGGAGGCGGAACCTGGCCTGGAGGCGCAGCCTGCCCTGAAGGCGGGGTCTGCGCCGGGGGCGGGGCCTGCGCCGGGAACGGCGGTCGCGCCTCCGGCCGGGGCACGGGAACGGCACGGAGCCGCTCGGCGACGGCCAAGGCGTCCGGCGGCCGGTCCCGCGGATCCTTGGCCAGCAGCGCGTGCACGAGGTCGTCGAGCTCTCCGGGCAGGTCCGGGCGCACCTCGCGCGGCCTCGGCGGATCGCTGAGGACGATCTCGCGGATCAGCGCGTGCAAGCTGTCCCCGTTGAACGGCGTCCGTCCGGTGAGCAGCGCGAACAGCACCCCGCCCAGCGCGTACAGATCCGTCTGCGGCGTCGGCTCGTGCGCCTTCTCGAACTGCTCGGGCGCCATGTACGCGGGCGTCCCGAGGATCGCGCTGCCGGTCAGTTCCGTGACCTGGTCGGCGTACCGGGCGATGCCGAAGTCCATGACCGTCACCCGGTCACCGGGGTGGGCCATCACGTTGGCGGGCTTGACGTCGCGGTGCACCACCCCGCGCTGGTGAGCCGCGTGCAGCGCGTCGGCGATCCCCTCCGTCAGCCGCATCGCCCGGTCGACCGGCAGGCCCTGCGGGTGGCGCTTCAGCACCGCGGACAGGTCCTCCCCGTCGAGGAGCTCCATCACCAGGAACAGCAGGTGCTCGTCCTCGCCGGCGTCATGGACGACGACGATCCCCGGATGGCGGAGCCGGGCCATGATCTCCGCCTCCCGGCGGAACCGGTCGGCCAGCCGGGCGTCCGTCCCCGCCGGCGCCGTGAGGATCTTGACCGCGACCGGCCGGCCGAGCCGCTCGTCCAGGCCGCGCCATACCTCGCCCATCCCGCCGCGTCCCAGCAGGGCGTCGAGCCGGTACCTGTCCGCCAGTCTCAGCCCGGTACGCACTGCCCCTCCCCTGGCCGTCCGCCGACCGTCCGCGAGCATCCGATCATGGATACACCGCCGGACGCCCGCATTTCCAGAGATCGACCGGACCACCGGGCCGACGGTGCGGCGACTACTCTCGCGGGGCGGCGTCAGCCGACGGTGACGAGCGCCACTCCCGCCACCGCGATCGCCATCCCGACGCGCTGCACGGCGCGGAGCCGCTCGCTGTAGGCGATCCTCGCCAGCATCACCGTGATGGCCGGGTAGAGCGACGTCAGGACGGTGACGAGGCTCAGCAGGCCGTCCTGGACGGCCAGGTAGTACAGGGCGTTGGCGCCGGAGTCGAGGATGCCGGACAGCAGCGCGAGGCCGATCAGCGCCCGGCCGCTCACCCACGGGCCCCGGTCGCCGCCGCGCGTCCGCAGGGCGATCAGCAGCGCCGTGAAAACGACGGTCAGCGTGCCGACGCGGGCGGTGGCGATCGGCCAGAGCCCGGCGCCGTCCCCGGCCGCCTTCAGCACGATGAAGAAGACGCCGAAGCAGGACCCGGACACCAGCGCCATCAGCGGGCCGCTGTCCAGCGGCCGGCGGACGAGGGAGGCGGTCCCGGACGGCTCGGCCTCCCCGCCCTTCTCCATGCTGACCAGGGCGATCGCGAGCAGGCACAGCAGGACGCCGAGCAGGGCCGTCTCGTCCAACCGCTCGCCGCGCAGGACGCCGGCGCCGACCGGCAGGACCGCGGAGGCCAGCGCGGACACCGGCGCGACGACGTTCATCGGGCCGCGGGCGAGCGCGCGGTAGAAGGTGATGAGGCCGACGCCGCCGGTGAGCCCGCCGAGGAAGCCCCAGGCCATCGGGCCGGGCGCGGGTGCGCCGCCGGCCAGCAGCGCGGCCGCGACGGCGACGCACAGGCCCATCGGGGCGGACAGCGCCAGGGTCTTCAGCGCGGTGGTCCGGCGCGAGACGGCGCCGCCGAGGAAGTCGGCGACGCCGAACGCGACGGCGGTGACGAGGGCGAGGGCGGTGACCATCACGCCCCGCCGACGAGCCGGCTCTCGATCCGGACGTCCGGGGAGATCTCGCGGAGCCGGGCGGCGAGGTCGTCGCCGGCGGCGTGCAGCCGCTCCAGCGGGTAGGGCGCGAGGCGCTCCAGCAGGAACAGGCCGTTCTTGGTGGTCTCGGTGAGCCGGGTCCGGACGCACTGCCGCCAGTTCCAGCGCCGGCACGTGACGCCCGCGTCGTCGCGCCAGACGACCTCGCCGGCGTCCGGGTGCTCCACGGCGGGCTCGCCCGCGGCGATCACGTCGAACGGCTCGTCGCCGGCGGCCCTGACCAGCCGGGCGGGGCCCTGGTAGGCGTCGAGGTCCTCGCCGCCGATCGGCAGGGCGTGGGCGACGCTGACGGCGTTGTAGGCGTCGACGACCTTGTTGATCGCGGGGAGCGCGTCGGCGCGGCGCAGCAGGGCGTCCACGGACGGGCGGGTCCGCTTCGGCTTCGCGCCGAACGCCCGGTACGCCTCGTGCCACGCCTCGACGTGCGGGTCCGCGGCGTCGGCGCGCTCGCCCGCCTCGCGCAGCCAGCCCTCGGAGACCGCGTCGCTCGGCCCGTTGTGCAGGCCCTCGGCGGTCATGACGAGCACGGCGAAGTCGGAACGGAGCTCCCGCACGGCCTCGTCCACGGTGATCCGCTCCAGCATCCCGGTGCTCCCCTTCTGACGGTCATTTAAGTGAACTCGGAAGTTCATCATACCGACCGATGAGGCGTGCCGGGAAGCCGTTATCTCCAACACGCGGACGCGGCCGGTTGTTCTCCCGGCGGGCCGGCGTCCGCCCGGTCACTCGGGGAGGGTCACTCGGGGCCGGGCGCGCCGGGCCGATCGTCCGGCTCGGGGAGCGCGCGGACCAGGTCGAGCAGGCGCCGGAGGTCCGGCAGGACGCCGTCGAGGCCGGTCTCGGCGAGCGCGGCCGCCGCCCGCTCCAAGTAGGGCCGCCGGGCGGCGACGATGCGCTCGACGAGGTCCCGGCCGTCCGGGGTGAGGGTGAGGTCGGTCCGGCGGCCGTCGCGGGGCGAGGGGCGGCGGTCGATCCAGCCGGCCGCGGCGAGGCGGTCGGCGAGGCGGCTCGGATGGCCGGGGTCGGCGGCCATCCGGGCGCCGAGGTCGGCGATGGAGACCGGCTGCTCGTCGGCGATGATCAGCAGCGCCTCGGCCTGGACGGCGGTGACGCCGAGGGGCCGCAGCAGGTGGTTGAACCGCCGCTCGACCTCGCGTTGCGCGGTCTTCAGGGCCATGAGCAGTTCGAGAACGGGCTCCACGGGGGGAGTCTATTGCGTTATGTGTCATGACATGCATATGCTCGGCGCCGGGCAGATATGTGTCATGACATGGAAATGGGGCCGCGATGCGCAGGATCAGGTTCTCCCGGACGCCCGCGTTCGACTTCGAGGCGCTGCGCGGGCTGTGGGCCGCGGCCTACGACGGCGGCGAGTTCGGCGAGGTCGCCGCCGTCATGGCACGCGTCCGCAGAGGCGGATTCGAGTCGTGGTACCGGGAGTGGTCCGCGATGGCGGAACGGGTGGCGGCGCGAGGACGCGCGTACGGCGAGCCCGTGTCCCGGGGCACCTCGCTGCTCAGGGCCGCCAACTACATGCGGCAGGCCGAGTTCTTCCTGGACCCGGCGGACCCGCGCCGCACCGCGACCGCGGCGGCCTGCCGCGACCTGTTCGACGCCGGGCTCGACGCCCTCGGCACGGACATCACCCGCACGCGCATCCCCTACGAAGGCGCCGATCTGGAGGCGCTGTTCATGCGCCCTGCGGACCCGGACGCCCGCACGGTGCTGGTCGTGCAGGGCGGTTTCGACTCCACGCTGGAGGAGCTGTACTTCATGCTCGGCGCCGCGGCCGTGCGGCGCGGCCACTGCGTGCTGATGTTCACCGGCCCGGGCCAGGGGTCGGCGCTGCGCGAGCACGGCATGCCGTTCACCGCCGAGTGGGAGCGCCCGACCCGGGCGGTGCTCGACTGGCTGTCCGGCCTCGTCGAGCCGCGGCTCCTGGTCGGCGCCGGCATCAGCTTCGGCGGCCACCTCCTCGCCAGGGCCGCCGCGTTCGAACCGCGCTACGACGGCGTCGTCCTGTACGACTACTTCCCCGGCATGCTCAACGCGTTCCTGCACAACGTGCCCCGCCCGGCACGCGGCGCGTTCCAGCGCATGCCGTGGTGGATGCGGCGCGCCGTCCCCCTGTACGGCCGGTTCGACGCGCAGGCCCGCTGGGGGATCGGCAACGCGCTCTGGACGTTCGGCGCCGGCACGCTGCCCGGCCTGATCGACGCGATGCGCCCCTTCGACGACGGCGCCTGGGCCGGCGAGATCACCGCGGACGCCCTCGTCCTGCTGGCCGAGCGCGAGCACTTCTACGATCCCGCGCTCGGCCGCGACTTCGCCGCCCGCCTCACCGGCGCCCGCTCCGTGCGGGTCCACACCTTCGCCGAGGCGGACGGCGGGCACCTGCACTGCCAGAACGGCGCCCTCCAGCAGGCGCACGAGGTGATCTTCGACTGGGTCCACGGCCTGGCCGCCGCCGCGGCGCCGCACCCCGCGTGACCGCACGGACCGGCACCGAGGCCCGCTCCGTGGTGGACATTCAGTGGTGAGCACGGAGGCGGCCCGCACTCCGGGTGCGGAAGGCTGTGACCACGGCGATCGACCGGGAACGACACCCGCGAACGCGAAGAATCACCACTGAAGGAGCAGCTATGGCGGCCACCAAGGACAGCGGTTACGAGGGTTTCACGGCCGAGGAGCGGGCCGCGATGAAGGAGCACGCCAAGGAGCAGAAGAAGGCGGCCCGCCGCGCCTCGGAGGCCGAGAAGGCGGCGGAGGCGGAGCGGGACGTGCTCGAAAAGATCGCCGCGATGGACGACCCGGACCGCGTGATGGCCGAGCGGGTCCACGCCGTCGTCACGGCCGCCGCCCCCCAGCTCGCGCCGAAGACCTGGTACGGGATGCCCGCCTACGCGCTGGACGGCAAGGTCGTCTGCTTCTTCCAGAGCGCGGAGAAGTTCAAGGCGCGGTACGCGACGCTCGGGTTCAGCGACCTGGCGAAGCTGGACGACGGCCCGATGTGGGCGGCCGGTTTCGCGCTGACCGAGGTGACGGAGGAGGTCGAGGCCCGGATCGCCGAGCTGGTGAAGCGGGCGGTCGGCTGACCGCGCCGCACACCGCAGGCGGCTCGCAGACGGCTGGGCGGCACGGCCTCGCGGGCAGCTGGGCGGCGCGGACGCCTGGGCGGCGCAGCTGGGGCTAGCCGACCGTCATGGGCGCGAGGCCGAGGTCGGCGAGCGCGGCCTGTCCGGCGGCGGCGTGCCCGCCCCCGGCGAGCACCAGCGTGCGGGCCGCCTGGTAGCGGCAGCCGGCCGCCTCGAACGCCGCCGCCGCGGCGAGCTGGCGCGGCACGTCGCCGTCGAGCAGCGCCTCCGCCCGGTCCACCTGGGCGGAGGCGACCGGGTTGCCGGCGACCATGGTCCGGGCGGCGGCGATCCGGTCCCGGGCGGCGGCGTGCCCGGCGAGCACCGCCGCCTCCGCCCGCAGCGCCGCGTACCAGTGCAGCCACACCCAGCAGACCCACTTCCACACCTCGTCGGGCGCCGGAGCGACGCGTTCGAGCGCCGCGGCCGGGTCGCCGTGGTGGAGCCGGACCATGGCGTCGAAGACCGCGCCGTATCCGAGGCGGTGGTCCGCCTCCGGACCGGCCTCGTCGACGATCGCGAGCCACGCCTTCCGGGCGTCGGCGTCGCCGCGCAGGCCGTGGATCATCGCGACGGACGCGGCGGCGGGGCCGAGCGAGCGCGTCCGCAGCCGCCCGCTCTGCTCCCACGCGTCGCGGAACCGCAGGCTGCCGGCGAGGACCTCGGCGGAGTTCCCGGCGAACGCGTCCGCGACCAGCAGCCAGGACGTGGCGTGGTGGCCCGCCTCGGCCAGCAGCGGGTGCCCGGCGAGGCGGCCGCCGAACCGGCGCGCGTCCGGCAGCTCGCCCACGCCGACGGCGGTCCCGGCGGCCATCGCGAGCGCGTCCATCAGCTCGTGGGTCTCCGCCGGCCCGGACGGCTCGGCCGGCAGCAGGCCGATCCGGCGCCGGGCCGCGGCCGCCGCGCCGAAGGAGTCGCCCGCCCAGCTCAGGGCGCCGGAGAGCGCGTCGAGGGCGGCGGACTCCGCCACCGGGTCGCCCGCGCGCCTGGCCAGCTCGACCGCCCGCTCGGCCTCCCCGACCGTCTCCTGCGCGGGGTTCTCCGGATCCCCCTGGACGGAGCCGAACGCGTCCGCGAGCACCGCCGCCTCGGCCAGCGCGACGGCCGCCCCGGCGCCCGCATCATCCCCGGACAGCGCGCGCGCCTCCGCCAGCATGGCGGTCACCTCGTCCACGGGCGGGACGTGCTCGAACGAGCTGGAGAAGCGGTACGCGACGGTCGCGGCCGTCGCCAGATCACGCCCGGCGCCGGCGGCGTCCCCGGCCCGGCGGGCGGACTCCGCGGCGGCGCGGTACAGGCGGAACATGTCGCCGTCCACGCTGCGGCACCCGGCGACGGCGGCGGCCTGCCGCAGCGCGGCGGCGGCCTCGGCGCCGTCCGCGAGCCCGGCGGCCTGCTCGAACCGCTGCTGCGCCTCGCCGAGCAGCGTGCGCGTGAAGGCCAGCTCGCCCATGGACCGGGCGAGACGGCAGGCGTCCGCCCGGTGCTCCGGCTGGTCGGACGCCCAGGTGAGGGCGGCTCGCAGGTCCTCGGCTACGGCGTCGAACCGGACGCGCCAGTCCGCGCCGCCGGTGCCGGACAGGGCGCCGGCGGCGGCCAGGCACCACGCCAGATGGCGCGACCGGACGTCCGCCGCCTCGCCCGCGCCGGCGAGCCGCTCCGTCCCGTACTGGCGGATCGTCTCCAGCGCGTGGTAGCGGGTGCCGGTCTCCGAGGGCGCCACGGAGAGCAGGCTCTGCTCGGCGAGGCGGCCGAGCCCGTCGACGACCGCGGCCGGGTCCAGCGGGCCGAACCCGGCGACGTCCGCCGCGGCCTCCGCGGTGAACGGCGCGACGAACACCGACACCCGGCGCAGCAGCGCCCGGTCCTCCGGCTCCAGCAGGTCGTGGCTCCAGTCCAGCACCGCCCGCACCGACCGGTGCCGGTCGTCCGCGCGGGACCCGCCGGTGAGGATCCGCAGCTGGTCGGAGAGCCCGGCGGTCAGGCCGTCCAGGCCGAGCGTCGCCCACCGCGCCGCCGCCAGCTCGATCGCCAGCGCCATGCCGCCGAGCCGCTCGCAGACGGCCACGACCCCCTCGCTCACCGCCGGGCCCGGCGGCCATCCGACCGCCGCCGCCCGGTCCATGAACAGGGCCACCGCGTCCGACTCGTCGCCGCCCTCCCGCGACAGCGGGGGGACCGGCACCACCCGCTCGAACGGCACCATCAGCCGGGCCCGGCTCGTCACGAGCACCCGCAGCCGCGGGCAGGCGGCCAGCAGCCGCTCCACGAACGGCGCGACCCCGTCGCGCACGTGCTCGCAGTTGTCCAGCACCAGCAGCGCCCGGCGGTCCGCCAGCGCGGCCGGCACCGCGTCGTCGATGCCGCGGCCCGGCTGCTCGCCGACGCCCACGGCCGCCGCGACCGCCGCCCCCACCCGGCCCGGCTCGGTGACCGGGACGAGGTCGGCGAACCACACGCCGTCGGGGAAGTCGCCCGCCACGTCCGCCGCGACCGCCAGCGCCAGCCGCGTCTTGCCCACCCCGCCCGGGCCGGCCACGGTCACCAGCCGGTGCGCCTTCACCGCGTCGGCCAGTTCGCCGCGCTCGCGGACCCGGCCGATGAACGCGGTCAGCGGCGCCGGCAGCGCGGGCGCCGCCTGCGACTCCTCGGCGCGCGCGACCTCGGCGGCGTGCCGGGCGAGCGCCCGCCGGTCCGGGAGTTGCAGCTTGCGCAGCATCGACGAGACGTGCGACTCGACGGTGCGCACGGAGATCACCAGCCGCGCGGCGATCTCCGCGTTGCTGAGGTGCTCCCCGAGCAGCGCGAGCACCTCGGCCTCCCGGGCCGACACCGCTGGACTGGACACCGGTTCATTATCCGTGGTCGATTCCGTGACCGGCACGGAGGCGGCCCGCGCCCCGGCGGGGAGAGGCTGGGACCACGCCGGCCGGCCCGGCGCGACGTCGCCGGACCGGCCCCGAACCCACGACCACCGGAGCGACCATGACCAGCCCTTCCGCGCAGGAGACCCGGCCCGTTCCCGAACCCCGGTCCCGCGACCGGCGCCGCCGCGACACCGAGCACCGCCTCGTCCACGACGTGGACGTCTGGGTGGCGACCGCCTCGCCCGACGGCGTCCCGTACCTGGTGCCGCTGTCCTTCGACTGGGACGGGGAGGCGCTGCTGATGGCCACCCCGGCGGACAGCCCGACCGGCCGGAACCTCGCCGCCGCCCGCACCGTCCGGCTCGGGCTCGGCCCCACCCGCGACGTCACCATGATCGACGGCGACGTGGAGGCCGTCGACCTGGACGCGCTGCCGCGCGAGCGGGCCGACCTGTTCGCCGAGCGCACCGGCTTCGACCCGCGGACGTCGGCGGGCGCGTACCGCTGGTTCCGCGTCACGCCGCGCCGCGTCCAGGCGTGGCGCGAGGTGAACGAGCTGGCCGGCCGCGACCTGATGCGCGACGGCCGCTGGCTGCCCTGACGCCGCTTTCCCGCACCGCGAACCGGAGGCCCGCCGTGACGCCGGGGATCGGTGATGGTGGGATCGTGGAGGGCGTCGGATCACGGGCCGGGCGGGCGGGAGGCCGGGGTTGAGCGGGCAGGAGAGCGGGTCGGGCGGGCAGGAGGCGATCGGCGAGGCCGTCGCGCGGACCGTCCGGGCGCTGCGGGCGGGGCACGGCTGGAGCCTGGACGAGCTGGCCGGGCGGTCCGGCGTCAGCAAGGGCGTGCTGGTCGGGCTGGAGCAGGGGCGCGGCAACCCCAACCTCGGCACGCTCATCCGGATCTCCGACGCGCTCGGCGTCCCGCTGACCCGGCTCGTGCAGGTGGAGGAGGAGCCGCCGGTGCGGGTGTTCCGCCCGGAACGGCACGTCGTGCTGTGGGAGGGCGCGAACGGCGGGACGGGCACGCTGCTCGCGGGCAGCGATCCGCGGCCGTCGCTGGAGCTGTGGCGGTGGGAGCTGCGGCCCGGCGAGGTCCGCGAGAGCGACGCCCACGTGCCCGGCACCAAGGAGATCGTCTACGTGGAGGCGGGCACGCTGACGCTCGGCGTGGACGGCCGCACCGACCTGCTGGAGGCGGGGACGGCCGCCGTGTTCGTCGGCGACCGCCCGCACTCCTACGGCAACTCCGGCGCCGGCGACCTGCGCTTCGTCCTCGCCGTCCTTGACCTCTGACCGCCCGGCCCGGCCGGATGACCGGCACCACCGTGCGGACGCCGGCGCGGACAGGCGCCGAGCACGCCGCGGCCGCCCGCCCGTCACGGGGGGCGGCGCCGGCGCGGGCGGCGCGGAGGGGGAGGGGGGCCGTGACGGCCCGTAAGGGTGGGTGGGGGCGGGGGC
>NZ_JBEYYT010000007.1:29328-63910 GCF_040645715.1 Spirillospora sp. NPDC046719
GCGGACCGGCGCCGAGCCCGCCGCCGGCGCCGCCCATTCTCGGGAGGCGGCGCGGGCGGCCGATGAGGTGATGGTCAGCGGTCCAGTGAGGCCCAGAAGGCGTAGTTGTGGTCATGGGCGAAGGCGGCGGGCTTGATGCCGTGCTCGCCAGGCGCCAAGGACTGGATGTAGGGGCGGGCGGGGGTGGAGCGCTTCCAGGCCGGGGCGGCCGAGCCGTTGGGGTCACCGGTGCGGGCGAAGCGGGTCCAGTAGCCGATCATCTGGTCGGACAGGGGCCGTTGGGCCTCGGCGAGAGGCTCGGTGCCGGTGGTCTCGAACAGGTAGGGCAGCTCGGAGGCGTGGTAGGCGCCCATCGCATAGGGCTTGGCGACGCCGGCGAACCAGGGGGCGCCGGCGTCGGCGAACTCGTAGGCGTAGGTCGGCACCCGCAGGGACAGGGCCTTGTAGGTGTCGAGGGCGGGCTTGGCGTATTCGGCGTCGGTCAGGGCGGTGGCGAGCGCCTGGCCGGCGGAGGCGTAGCGGTTCAGCGGGTAGCGGGCCAGGACCTTGGCGGCGTGGTCGCCGAACGCGGCGCGGACCTCGTCGTCGTAGGCGTCCGCCGGGATGGGGCCGCCGTACTTGGCCATCTCCAGGCCCCACACGTGCATGCGCTCCTCGTCGTGGTTGGTCCCGGCGAGCACCGGCACGCGGTGGAAGCGGCCGGCGGTGATGGCGCGGGCCGGGTCCTCGGGCAGGACCGGGCCGCCGACGACCGGCCCGAACCCGGGCTGGGCGGGGTCGGCGGCGGCCTTCAGCAGGTCCTGGACGGGAACCCGGCGGAGCCGGTCGGCGGTGGGCGCGGCACCGAGGTTCAGCCGCTTGACCAGCGCCTCGCCGTCGCGTTCGGCCTGCGCGCGGGGACGGGGGTTGTCGGCCAGCGCCATCGACGGCGCCTGCGGCGCGGTGCACGGCGCGCTCTGGGTGATGGCGCGGTCGAACAGCCCGGCCGATCCGGGCGCGGTCAGCTGCGCGCAGGTACTGATGGCGCCGGACGACTCGCCCGCCAGGGTCACGTCGCCGGGGTCGCCGCCGAACGCGGCCGCGTTCCGCCGCACCCAGCGCAGGGCGGCCTGCTGGTCCTCGAGCCCGAAGTCGCCCGAGGCGCTCTTTCCCTGGTCGAGGGACGGGTGGGCGAGGAAGCCGAAGACGCCGAGCCGGTAGTTGACGGTCACCACGACGGCCTGGCCCTTGACGGCCAGCCGCCGCGCGCCGTACAGGCTGCCGCCGCCGTCCTTGAAGCTGCCCCCGTGCACCCACACCAGGACCGGCAGCCGCTTGCCGGGCGCGACCTTGGCGGGGGTGGTGACGTTGAGGTAGAGGCAGTCCTCGGCCTCGCTGCCCTGGCCCAGGTGGTCCCCGCTCTGCGCGCACAGCGCGCCGGGCTCGGTCGCGTCCCGCACCCCTGTCCAGGCGTCGGCCGGGCGGGGCGAGCGCCACCGCAACCGCCCCTCTGGTGGAGCCGCGTACGGGATGCCTTGGAAAGTCCGGTGGTCGCCGGTGACGGTCCCGCGCACCAGACCCTTGTCGGTGCGGACGGTCGCGCTCGCCGCCGTCGTGGACTCCGCCGCGGCCGCCGGCGTGCCCGCCAGCACCGCCGTCACCCCGACCGCTCCGATGGCCGCCGCCAGCCCCGTACCCAGTGCCTTACGCATGTTCGCCTGCCCATGTCCGTTGATCAAGGTCGATGGCGAGGACACTAACCGCGTTTTGGGCATTTGCGCAAGACGCTTGCCCAAGTCGCTTGCCTGAGGCGTTTGCCTAAATCGGGTGCTAGCATGTCCGGCCATGGGAAACCGCGAAGACCTGCTCGCCGGGGCCAAGCGCTGCCTGTACGACAAGGGGTACGCGCGCACGACCATCCGCGACATCACCGCCGCCGCGGGCGGCGTCAGCATGGCGGCCATCGGCTACCACTTCGGTTCCAAGGAGGCGCTGCTCAACCAGGCGCTCGCCCAGGCGTCAGAGGAGTGGGGACGGCAACTCGGTGAGGCCCTGGCCGCCGCGCCTCTCGGCCCCGGCGCCACCGCCGCCGAACGCTTCGAGGTCGCCTGGAACCACATCACCGGGTCGTTCGCCGAGCACCAGCGGTTGTGGACCGCCACCTTCGACGTCATCGGCCAGCTGCCGCACGTCCCGTCGCTGCGCGAGCAGCTCGCCGCCGGCCTGGGCGAGGCCCGCCTCGGGCTGGCCCAGGTGCTCGGCGGTCTGGACCCCGACGCCGACCCGGACACCGCCTGGGCGGTCGGCAGCTTCTACCAGGCACTGCTCACGGGGGTCATGGCCCAGTACCTCATCGACCCCGACCGCGCCCCCACCGGCCGCGACCTGGCCCGCGGCCTCCAGTGGATCGCCAACGGCGACACGTCGTGAGGGGCCGGATCGTGAGGGCCGGGTCGTGAGGAGTGCGGGTCAGCCGGTCAGGCGGACGGGCATGGCGAGGTAGCGGAAGCCGGTGTCGGACGGGGCGTCCGGGCCCGGCTCCTCGCCGTCCTCGCGGTCGGGGATGCCGGTGAGCAGGGCGGCCTTGGTGGGGCCGGCGCATTCGAGGCGGGTGTACTCGGTGTCGATGCCGGCGAGGCCGTCCAGCAGGTACTGCGGCGCGAACGCGATGTCGATGTCGTCGCCGGACAGCTCGACGCCGAGGCTCTCGTTGGCGCGTGCGGAGTCGCCGGCCGCGGCGCGGATGCGGACCTCGCCGGCGGTGAACCCGAGCCGGATCGGGGTGCCGCGCTCGGTGACCAGCGCGGCCCGCTTGATCGCCTCGACGAACGGCGCGGTGCGGATCTCGGCGACCGACGTCCAGTCGCCGGTGAGCCGGGACCGGTAGTTGATGTACTGGTCGTCGAGGAGGCGGCTGGTCATGCTGCGGCCGCCGCCGGAGACGCCGATCAGGGTGTCGGCGGCGCCGGTGAGGTCGAGGGCGACCTCGGCGCCGGGCCGGATCGCCTTGGCGGTGTCGGCGAGGGTGCGGGCGGGCACGACGACGCCGGCGGTGAACCCGGGCTCGGCGGGCGACCAGGTCAGCTCGCGGGCGGCGATGCGGTACCGGTCGGTGCAGGCGAGCCACATGGTGTCGCCGTCGATGTCGATGCGGACCCCGGTGAGCATGGGGAGGGTGTCGTCGCGCCCGGCCGCCGGGACGACCTGGGCGACGGCGGCGGCGAACAGGTCGCCGGGGACGGTGCCGGCGCGGGTGGGCGGCTCGGGCAGCGTCGGGTAGTCCTCGACGGGCAGGGTGAGCAGGCCGAACTCGGCGGGGCCGCAGCGGACGACGACCTCGGCGCCCTTGGTGGTGAACTCCACGGGCTGCGCGGGCAGGCTCCGGACGATCTCGGCGAGGAGCCGGCCGGGGACGAGGGCGCGGCCGGGCTCGGCGACGTCGGCGTCCACCCGCGCGCGGGTGGACGCCTCGTAGTCGAATCCGGCGAACGCGAGCCCGCCGTCGGCGGTGGCCTCGACGAGCATCCCGGCGAGGACGGGCAGCGCGGGGCGTGCGGGCAGCGTCCGCGCCGCCCACGCCACGGCCTCGGCGAGCGTCTGACGGTCGACTCGGAACTCCACCTTGGTCTGCCTTTCCACGTTTCGCGTGCTCTTCGAGCACGGTAACTCCCGCCTCTGACAGAACGGTGGCCGCCCCGTCGAGGGGAGGCCGTGCACGCGGCGGCGGAGCGGGTGGCTCAGAAGAGCGCCGCCTCGACGCTGCGGGTCCTGCGCTCGAAGTCGAGGAGGTAGCGCTTGCGGTCGAGGCCGCCGCCGTAGCCGGTGAGGCTTCCGGTGGAGCCGACGACGCGGTGGCACGGGACGATGAGGCCGACGGGGTTCTTGCCGTTGGCGAGGCCGACGGCCCGGGACGCGCTGGGCTTGCCGAGTTCGACGGCGAGTTCCCCGTACGTGGTGGTCTCGCCGTAGGGGATCTCCTGGAGGGCGGCCCAGACCCGTCCTTGGAAGGGGGTGCCGCGCAGGTTGAGCGGGAGGTCGAACTCGGTCAGCTCTCCGGCGAAGTACGCGGTGAGCTGTTCGGCGGTGGCGGCGAACGGTTCGTCCCCGGGGTCTCCGGGGGCGCCGAAGGACTCCTGTGGCGGACGGTGCCGCTGGTTCACCATGTACAGGCCGCATAGTGCGCCGTCTATGGCCACCAAGGTGAGCGGCCCGACGGGACTGTCCACGACGACGTGCGTCGGTTCCATGGGTACGTCTCCTGGTCAGTTGGCGGGGAGAAGGTTGATGGGGTGGTCGCTGGTGGCCCACAGGTACTGCACGGCGTAGGCGCGCCATGGGCGCCACTGTGCGGCGTGCTTGGTGAGAGCCGCCGGTGTGGCGGGGAGGCCGAGTGCCTTGGCGGCGTTCTTGATGCCGAGGTCGCCCGGTATGAACGCGTCGGGGTCTCCCAGCGCGCGCATGGCGATGGTCTCGACGGTCCAGGGGCCGAAGCCGGGGAGGTCGTAGAGGCGCGTCCGGGCCTCGTCCCAGTCGCTTCCCACGCCGAGGTCGATCTCGCCGTTGGCGAGCGCGTCCACGAGGGTGGTGAGGGTGGTGCGGCGCGTCTTGGGGAAGGCGAGCGCCTCGGGGTCCAGTTCCGCGAGCGCGGCAGGGGTCGGGAAGAGGTGGGTGAGGCCGCCTCCCGGGTCGGTGATGGGGTCGCCGTGCGCGGTGACAAGGCGTGCCGCGTGTGTGCGCGCGGCGGCGACGGAGACCTGCTGCCCGAGCACGGCCCGGACGGCGAACTCCGGGGCGTCCATGGTGCGCGGGACACGGCGTCCGGGTGATTTGTCGACAAGCGGTGCCATGGCGGGGTCCGCCCGGAGCAGGTCGTCGACGGCCACGGGGTCGGCGTCGAGGTCGAGCATCCAGCGGCAGCGGCTGATCGCGATGGTGAGGTCGCGCAGGTCGCCCAGCGTCAGCGTGCAGGCGACGTGGTCGGGGCGCGGGCTCAGGGCGGCGATGCCGTGCCCGTGGGGGAGCCGCATGGTGCGGCGGAACGCGCCGTCCCGCCACTCCTCGACGCCGGGGACGGCGGTGGCGGTGAGGTGCCCGAACAGGTTGTCGGGGCACAGCGGCGCGCGGAACGGCAGCCGCAGCGACAGCGTCCCCGAGCCGGCGGGCGGGTGGCCCTTGGCGACGCGGTCGCGCAGCTGGGTCGGGGTGAGGGCGAACACCTCCCGGACGGTGTCGTTGAACGCGCGGATGCTGGCGAATCCGGCCGCGAACGCGATGTCGCCCATGGGCAGCGGCGTCGTCTCGATGAGCAGCCGCGCGGTCTGGGCCCGTTGCGCGCGCGCGAGCGCGAGCGGGCCGGCGCCGAGTTCGGCATTGAGCTGCCGTTCGACCTGGCGGGTGCTGTAGCCGAGGCGTCCGGCGAGTCCGGGCACGCCCTCGCGGTCGACGACGCCGTCCGCGATCAGCCGCATGGCGCGGGCGACGACGTCCGCGCGGTGGTTCCATTCGGGGGAGCCGGGGCTGGTGTCGGGCCGGCAGCGCTTGCAGGCGCGGAACCCGGCCTGCTGCGCGGCGGCGGCGCTGGGGTAGAACCGCATGTTCTCGGGCTTCGGCGGCACGACCGGGCAGCTCGGGCGGCAGTAGATCCCGGTGGTCACGACCCCGGTGAAGAACCATCCGTCGAAGCGGGCGTCCTTCGACTGGACGGCCCGCACGCACCTTTCCACGTCCTCGTGCATGCCTCCAGCATCACCGATGGTCAGGCATGTTCACTGGCGGAAAAACGACATCATCCCTCGGGGGAGGGGCGGCCCGCGAAGGCGTAGAGGACGACCCCGAGCGCGATCGCGGCGATGCCCGTCCATGCTACGGCGCCGGGCGGGTCCGTGGCGGTGAACAGCGGTTCCAGCAGGGCGACGAAGACCACCTCGGCGGCCTGCGTGGCCTCCACGGCGGCGAGGCGCAGCGGGTGCCGGCGGACGCGGTGCGTCGCGGCGAAGAACAGCGACGTCGCGATCACGCCGGAGCTGACCGCGACGACCAGGCTCGCGACGAGCTGCCCCGATGTCGGCGCCCCCGCCCGGACGCCTCCGGCCGCGGCGACGGCGATCCAGAACGGCAGGCTGCCGATCGACATGGCCAGCAGCCGCTGGAAGGTGTCCAGGCGGGCCCCGGCCAGCTCCATCGTCCGGCGGTTCCCGACCGGGTAGGCGACGGCGGCGACCAGCACGACCGCGACGCCGCCCGCCGCGCCCGCGGACGTCCCGCCGTGCCCGCCGGCCTGGCTGAGGAACACCCCGGCGAGGATCAGCAGCGACAGCGCGGCGCCCCGGCCGGGGATCCGGCCGCGCTCGTCGGCGTAGAGCAGCGGCGCGAGGAGCATCCCGCAGACGATCGTGACCTGCCAGGTCGCGGCGACCGTCCAGCCGGGCGCGAGGTCGGCGGCCAGGCAGAGCGGCGCGTAGAAGAGCCCGAATCCGACGGTGCTCCACAGCGTCCACGGGAGCGGGTCGGCGCGCAGCGCCCGCAGGACGGGCCGGACGCCGCCGCGCGCCCCGACGATCGCGAGGAAGATCGGCAGCGAGAAGAGGAAGCGGAGCGCGCCGGTCCACTCCCAGGCGCCGCCGCCGACCGCCATCATCCGGTTCGCGATGAACGAGGCGGAGAAGAACAGCGCGCCGAGCACGCCCAGGCCGATGGAGGCGGTCGCGCCCGCGCGGCCGCTCGCGTGCAAGGGGTGCGCGGGGGCCTCGGCGGTCACTTTTGGAACGTTCCTTCCCAGGGGCGGGTCCGTCCCCCGCGGGGCGGCCGTCGCGGGATGGCCGGAGGGGGATGGCCGCCGGGGGAGTTCGCAGCCAGACACTATCCGGGATCAAGGCGGGCGAATTCGGTCGGACCCCGCATGACGTCCCAGGTAATCGATCTCCGGCCGCCGGCACGGCACCGTAGAGATCACCGGGGCGGACGAACCCGGACGGATGACAGGAGAAGTGAGATGAGCGACGTTCAGCAGCGGGTCGAGCAGTACCTGGCCGCCTGGAACGAGACCGACCCCGCCGCCCGCCGCGCCGCGATCGACGCGCTGTGGACCGAGAACCCCGTCTACGTCGACCCGCTGGGCGTCGCCGAGGGCCGCGACGCGATCGACGCGTTCATCGGCGCCGCGCAGGGCCAGTTCCCCGGCCTGGTGTTCCGGGCGGCGGGCGCGGTCGACGCCCACCACAACGTGGCCCGGTTCACCTGGGAGCTCGGCCCCGAGGGCGGCGAGGCGATCGTGGTCGGCTTCGACGTGGCGACCTTCGACGACGACGGCCGCTTCGACCGCGTGACCGGCTTCCTCGACAAGGTCCCCGCCTGAAGGACGGGGATGGGCCGGGCACCCCGCGCCCGGCCCATCGCCTTGTGATCCCCGCCGCGCTCAGAGCTGCCGGAGGGCTCCCCCGTCGACGGCCCATTCGGCGCCCGTCACCTGGGCGGACAGCGGCGACAGCAGGAACGCGATGACGCGCGCCACGTCCTGTGGCGCGCCGAGCCGCCCGGTCGGGAGCCGGCGCTCCTCCCGGACGAACCGGTCGATCGCCTCCTCCACCGGCAGCCCGTACTGCGCTGACAGCTGCTCGGCGAACCCGCCCGGCTCGTCCCACAGCCGGGTGCGGGTGGGCCCCGGCGCGACGACGTTGGACCGGATGCGGCACCGGCCGAACTCCCCCGCCAGCGTCTTCGACACCGACAGCAGCGCCGTCTTGGACGCCGCGTAGTCGACCAGCGGGGTGTCGGGGAACCGTCCCGCCTCGCTGGACACGTGCACCAGGCTGCCCGCGCCCTGGTCGATCAGCGCGGGGAGCGCGGCGCGCGCCATCCGGACGGCGGCGTGGAAGTTCAGCTCGAACGTGGCGTGCCACTGGTCGTCGGTGACGTCCAGGAAGCCGATCCGCGAGTCGAGCGCCCCGGCGTTGTTGACGAGGCCGTCGAGGCGGCCGTGCCGGTCGAGCGCCGCGTCCACGATCCGCTGCGCGGCGGACGGGTCGGTGAGGTCGGCGGCGACGCCGTCCCCGTGCGGGGTGCGGGCGACGCCGACGACCCGCGCGCCCTCGTCGGCGAGGAGCCGCGCGGTCGCCGCACCGATCCCGGCGGACGCGCCGGTCACGATGAACACCTTGCCCGCGAGTTCGAGATCCATCGGATTCGTCCCTTCCAGGGGTTCAGGAGCGTCCAGGGGTTCGGGCGCGTCCGGGGGTTCGGGGGCGGCGCAGGAACAGCCCGACGAGGGCGCCGCCCGCGACCGCGATCAGCGCGTTGACCAGCGTCGCGGCGTGGACTCCGCCGAGGACGGAGGCGTGCGCGGTGGCGACGGCGCTCATCACCGGGATGCCGAGGGTGATCGCGACCTGCTGCGTCATGGTGGCGAGGCCGGTCGCGAGGCCCTGCTCGCCGTCCGGCAGCCCGGACGTCGCGGTCCCCATGAACGCGACGATCGCGACGAGGTTCCCGAACCCGCCGATCGCGGTCGCGGCGAGCAGCAGCGGCAGCGCCGAGCGCTCCGCGCCGAGGCCGAGCAGCGCGGCCGTCGCGGCGGCCTGCAGGACGAGCCCGCCGACGAGCGTCGCCCGGCCGCCGAACCGGCCCATGATCCGCGGCGCGGCGACGCCGCCCGCGAACGTCCCGGCGCCGAGGACGCCGAGCGCGAGGCCGGTGGTCAGCGGGGAGAAGCCGAGGACCTGCTGCAGGTAGAGGGTCATCAGGAACACCAGCGACGTCTCGGTGGCGAACGCCACGAACCCGCCCGCGTTGCCCCAGCTCACGCTGCGCCGGGTCAGCACGTTCAGCGGCGCGAGCGGGGCCGGGGAGCGCCGCTCGACCAGCACGAACGCGACCAGCAGGACGACGGCGGCGGCCAGCGCGGCCAGCGCGACCGGGTCGGCCCAGCCGTGCTGCCCGGCGGTGGTGATCCCGTAGACGAGGGCGAGGAGG
This sequence comes from Spirillospora sp. NPDC046719, assembly GCF_040645715.1. Taxonomy (NCBI): domain Bacteria; kingdom Bacillati; phylum Actinomycetota; class Actinomycetes; order Streptosporangiales; family Thermomonosporaceae; genus Spirillospora; species Spirillospora sp. NPDC046719. The sequence continues at coordinate 38,275 of NZ_JBEYYT010000007.1, forward strand.
CCGCCGGTGACGGTGACCGCGCCGGGGACGTCCAGCCGCGCCCCGTCTCGCGCTCGGCTCTCGGCGACCAGCGCCGGCGTCACCGCCAGGATCAGCACCGCGACCGGCACGTTGATCAGGAACGCCCAGCGCCAGCTCAGCAGGTCGGTGAGCACGCCGCCGAGCACCGCGCCGACGGTGAACCCGGCGGACATCAGCGCGCCGCTCAGCCCGAGCGCCCGCGTCCGCATCGGCCCTTCGGGGAACGAGGTGGTCAGCAGCGACAGCGCCGCAGGCGTCGCGATCGCGGTCGCGAGGCCCTGCATGACCCGGCCGACCAGCAGCATCGCGGGGGACGCGGCGAGCCCGCCGACCAGCGAGCCGGCGGCCAGCAGCGCCATCCCGGCGAGCAGCATCCGGCGGCGTCCGGCCAGGTCGGCGACGCGTCCGAACAGCAGCGTGAACCCGGCGGCGGGCAGCGCGAACGCCGTCGCGATCCACTGCAGCTGCCCGAGGCCGAAACCGAGGCCCTTGCCGACCACCGGAAGCGCCACGTTGAGGATGGAGAAGTCGATGGCGAGCATGAACTGCGCGCCGAGCAGCAGGGTCAGGATCAGCTTGTGCCGCGGGGACATCCGCTCGGAGGCGGTCACCGCGGCGCTCGTGAGAACGCTCATGGCAGCGACTCTCGCGCCGCGCCGCGCGCACACCCAGCCCCCGCCCGTTCGTACCACCGGCAGTAGCAGGATCACCGGATAGCCTCACCGGCATGGCGCGCAACACCGAACTCGGCGAGTTCCTGAAGTCGCGGCGGGCCCGGCTGCGCCCCGAGGACGCCGGGGTCGCCGCCTACGGGACCCGCCGCCGCGTCCCGGGCCTGCGGCGCGAGGAGCTGGCGCAGCTCGCGGGCGTGAGCGTCGCCTACTACATCCGGCTGGAGCAGGGCACCGCGGACGGCGTGTCCGCCGAGGTCCTCGACGCGATCTCGCGGGCGCTGCGGCTGGACGCCGTCGAGCACGCCCACCTGCACCGCCTCGCGCACCCGCCGCGCCGGCCCCGCCCGCACGCGCCCGCCCGGCTGCGCCCGCCGCTGCAGCACCTGCTCGACTCGATCACCCACGCACCCGCGTACGTCGTCGGGCACTACACCAACGTCGTCGCGTGGAACCGGCTCACCGCCGCGATCTTCGTGGACCTCGCCGGCGTCCCGCCGGAGGAGCGGACCTGGTCGCACCAGATCCACCTCAACGCCGACTACCAGGTGCGGCTCGGCGACAACTGGCCCACCGTCGCCCGCCGCAACGTCGCCTACCTGCGCTTCCGCTCCGGACAGGACCCCGACGACCCGCACCTGCGCGCGCTCATCGACGACCTGCGCGCGCGCAGCCCGGAGTTCGTGCGGCTGTGGTCGGCGCACCACGTCACGGAGCTGACGCACGGCGAGGCGCGCATCGACCATCCCGACGTCGGACGGCTCGTCCTGCCGTTCGAGACGCTGCACCTGCCCGGCGACCCCGAGCTCAGCCGGCTGATGCTGTACGCGGCCGAGCCCGGTTCGCCGTCGGAGGCGGCGCTCCGCAAGCTCGCCGAGACGTCCCGGCACCTGTCCAGCGCCGACCTCGCCGCCGCCACCGAGGAGTCCGCGGAAGCCGCCGACTGACCTCGGCCGCATCCCGGCCCTGCGGGCGCGTGCCGGGTTCAGCTCATGGGGCGGCGGCGCGGAAGGCGGCGTCGCGGTCGATGGTGGCGAGGGCGGTGTTGACGAGCGCAACGATGGCGAACCCGACCGCGAGGGCCGGCCGGTCGACGCCGTAGAGCGCGAGCGCCCCGGCGCCGAAGACGACCGCCTTCACCAGCAGGACGAGCGGCAGCGCGACCTTGAAGCGGGCGCGGGGAGCGGCGAACATCCCCCACAGGACCATCGCCGCCACGGGCGTCCCGAGGCCGAGGACGACGTGCACGATCACGTTCCCGCCCGCGGTGAAGCCCCACCACGCCAGCGCGGCCAGCGCGGCGAGCTCCAGGACGAAGGCCAGGCCCTCGTTCAGCACGTGCAACGGACCTGGTAGACGCATGGCGTGATCGTCCCATCGGCCCCGTCGCCGCCGCTACCCTGCTCGGTGTGGACGAGCGGACCGTGATCGGCTGGCGCGAGGACGGCCGGGACCGCTCGGCGCGGTGGCGGTCGGAGAGCGGCGCCGCCCCGCCCCGCCGCGTGGTGATCGCCGACGACGCGACGCGCGCGGACGAGGCGTACCGGCTGGCGTGCGAGGGGACGGCGCTGCTGTGGCGCGGCGACTTCCAGAACGCGCGGCAGCTGCTCACGGCGATGGCGCGGCGCGCCGACCGGACGCCGCGGAAACGCAAGCGGAAACCCGAACCGTCGCAGGTGCAGGCGTTCCACCTCTACCGGCAGGCGCGCGCGCAGCGCGCCCGCACGCTGGGCATGCTGCTCATCCCGTTCGAGCCCGGCCACACGATCCCCTTGCGGCGCGCACCGGACGTGGCGCAGGCGTGCACGGAGGCGTACGGGCCGGACGACGAGCCTTACATCATGTCCCTGCGGGAGCTTCTCGGCCTCATCGGCGCGCACGAATGGCGCGAGAAGGGCGTTCCGATCCCTGCGCTGGGAGGCGACCGTATCCACCCGCACTACGGGGTGTTCTCCCCTGTGCGGGGCGAGTACGTGGACCTGGTCGCGCAGGCGCCGCTGCCCGCGACCACGGTCGCGTTCGACATCGGTACGGGAACCGGTGTGCTCGCGGCGGTGCTGGCACGCCGTGGAGTGCAGCGCATCGTCGCGACCGACCAGGACCCGCGCGCGCTTGCGTGCGCCCAGGAGAACATCGAGCGGCTGGACGTCGCGAAACACGTCGAACTCGTCGAGGCCGACCTGTTCCCGGAGGGGCGCGCCCCGCTCGTCGTCTGCAACCCGCCCTGGGTTCCGGGGAAGCCGACCACGCCGCTGGAACGCGCCGTGTACGACCCGGAGAGCCGGATGCTCCGCGGTTTCCTCGCCGGCCTCGCGGACCGCCTGGAACCGGGCGGCGAGGGCTGGCTGATCCTGTCCGACCTGGCCGAACACCTCGGCCTGCGCAGCCGCGACGATCTGCTGCGGCTGGTCGACGCGGCCGGGCTGGCCGTCGCCGGGCGCCTCGACACCCGGCCCGCGCACCCGCACGCCGCCGACCCGGACGACCCGCTCCACGCCGCCCGGTCGTCCGAGACCACGTCGCTGTGGCGGCTCGTGGCCGCCCGCTAGGCGTCCCCGGTCACGTGTGGCTGCGGTGCGCGGTCTCGGGGCCGATGACGCGCAGGAGTTCGAGGGCCTCGATGCTGGCGGTGCCGGGCGGCGGGGTGAACACGAACACCCGCTGGTCCTCGGCCGCGGTGAGCAGGGCCTCGGTATCGAACTCGATCGCGCCGACCTCCGGGTGCAGGACCTTCATGCGGCTGCTGCGATGGACGGCGACCTCGTGCCGTTCCCAGAGCCTGGTGAACTCCTCGCTCGCGCCGTGCAGCCGTTCGACCAGCGCGGACGCGGCGGCGTCGTTGCCGCGGCGGGCCGCCGCGGCGCGCAGGTGCGCGACGTGCAGGCGGCTGTAGTGCTCGTGCTCCTCCTCGGGGTACGCGGACCGGACGAACGGGTCGGTGAACCACCGCCACACGATGTTCCGGTCCGGCTCATCCACCGTGCACACGCAGCCGAAAAGGGCCTGCGCGAGGGCGTTCTGCGCGAGCAGGTCCCCGAGGTCGCCGATGATCTGCGCGGGCGTCTCGTGCAGCCGGTCCAGCAGGTAGAGCAGGCCCGGCCGGACGTGCTCGCCCGCGAACGGCCCGGCGGGCGGCCGGTGCCCGGCGAGGAGGTACAGGTGGTCGCGCTCGTCCGCGGTGAGGCGCAGCGCGCGGGCGAGCGCGCCGAGCAGCTGCACCGACGGCTGCGGGCTGCGGGCCTGCTCCAGCCGCATGTAGTAGTCCGCGGACATGCCCGCGAGCTGCGACACCTCCTCGCGGCGCAGGCCCGGCGTCCGGCGGCGCGGCCCCGCGGGCAGGCCCACCTCCTGCGGCCGCAGCCGCTCCCGCGAGCGGCGCAGAAAGTCGGCGAGCTCCGTCCGGTCCATCTCCATGCCTCCATGATTCCGCCCCGGACGGCAGGTCAGAACGGGCGAGACTGGGATCGCTTGTCCTAGCCAAAGCGGTCCGCTCCTCATCGCGGACCGCCGGTGGCAGCGTCGAGAACGTCCGGACCTGATCCGGACACGAACGACCACCACCGAAAGGACGGCCGACAATGGCGACGCTCACCGTCGGGAACGCCCGCGTGCCCTACCGCATCGAGGGCTCCGGCCCCGCGCTGGTCCTGGTGCACGGCGCCGGACCCGGCTCGGTCATGTGGGACGGGCTCCTCGACCGGTTCACCGGCCACCGCACCGTGATCCTGCCCGACCTGTCCGGCAGCGTCCCCGCCGAGGACGACGGCGCCCCGCTGACCATCGAGACGCTCGCCGAGCAGGTCAACGCGGTGATCGAGGACGCGGCGGCGGGCCCGGCCGACGTCGTCGGGTTCTCGCTCGGCGCGCCGACCGTCGCGGCCGCGGCGGCGCTGCGCCCCGACCTCGTGCGGAGGCTGGTGCCCATCGCGGGCCTGACCCACGCGGGCGACGAGTACGTCCGGCAGCACATGACCACCTGGCTGGCCCTCGCGGACGTCCCGGACGGGTTCGGCCGGTTCGCGACGCTGACCGCGTACAGCCGCCCGTTCCTCAACCAGATCGGGCACGACGCCCTCGAGGAGGCGAACGCGTTCATGCGGCCCACCGAGGGCCTGCTCCGGCAGCTCGACCTCGTCCGGCGGCTCGACATCCGCGGGCTGCTGCCGCGGATCACCGCGCCGACGCTGGTGGTCGGCGCGACCCGCGACCAGACGATCCCGGTCGAGAACCACCGGGAGCTGTTCGCGGCCATCGCGGGCAGCGAGTACGCCGAGCTGGACACCGGCCACGTCGTGATGGCGGAGCGCCCCGACGAGTTCGTCAAGCTCGTCCGGGACTTCCTCGACCGGCCGTGACCCGCCCGCCCGGGGCCGTCCAGCCTGGTGGTCCGGATACCAGGCTGGGCACGCCCTGGTTACGTCCGCCGCCCGCCGAGCACGATGGGATCATGCGTCCCATCGACCAGCAGACCATCCTGATCACCGGCGCGACCGACGGGCTCGGCCGCGCCCTGGCGGGCGAGCTCGCCGCCGAGGGCGCGACGGTGCTGGTGCACGGCCGCGACGACCGGCGCGGCGCGGAGACCCTCAAGGAGATCGGCGGCAGGGCGTCCTGGTACCGGGCGGACCTGTCGTCGCTCGCCGAGACCCGCGCGCTCGCCGAGGCGGTCCGCGCCGACCATCCCCGGCTGGACGTCCTGGTCAACAACGCGGGCATCGGCACCGCGGGCCCGCGCCGCGAGAGCGCCGACGGCCACGAGCTGACCTTCCAGGTCAACTACCTGTCCGGGTACCTGCTGACCCGGCTGCTGCTGCCCACGCTGACCGCCTCGGCGCCGGCCCGGATCGTCAACGTCAGCAGCCTCGGCCAGACCGCCATCGACTTCGACGACCCGATGATCACCCGCGGCTACAGCGGAACGCGGGCGTACTGCCAGAGCAAGCTCGCGCAGATCCTGTTCACCATCGACCTGGCCGACGAGCTGGCCGGGACGGGCGTCACCGCGAACGCCCTGCACCCCGCCACCTACATGCCGACGAAGATGGTCGCCTCGCCGATCAGCACGCTGGAGGAGGGCGTCCGCGCGACGCACCGGCTCGTCACCGACCCGGCCCTCGACGAGGTGTCCGGCCGGTTCTTCGACGGACTCCGCGAGTCCCGCGCGGACGGCCAGGCCTACGACCCGCGGGCCCGCGCCCGCCTCCGCGAGCTGTCCGAGCGGCTGACCGCGCCCTGACCGGGTCAGGCGGCCCGCAGGTCCCAGATCAGGGTCGAGCGGACGCCGGCGACGCGCCAGCCGTCCGGCGTCCGCGCGGCCTGGAGGTCGTAGCGCTCGCCGAGGACGCGGGGGCCGTCCTCGTGCGCGAAGACGACCAGCAGGTTGGCGCCGATGGCGGCCCGGTCGCCGTCGATCTCGATGAGCGGGTTGGTGACGAAGTGCTGGGTCGGGACGGTGTGGTTGCGGCGGGCCTGCGCGGCGAGCGCGTCGGCCCCCTTGGACGTCCCGCCGGGGGTCGTGACCTCGGCGTCCTCGGTGAAGACGGCGCGCGGGTCGTCGAAGTGCTTGCCGTCCAGCCACAGCCCGAGCCGCCCGATCAGGTCGGTGAGCTCGTCGCGGTCGCGCTGTTCCATGACTCCTCCTAGTTCGTTGGCGTGGCCAACGTTGGTAGAGCCAACAGTACAGCTATTCATTGGTGATGCCAACAAGTAGACTGGCCCGCATGATCACCGACGACGCCCGGCAGCCCGAGCGGCTCCGGCACGCCGCCAGCTGGCTGATCAACCAGGCGTCCGCGCACAGCCACCGGCTCGTCGCCGACCGCTTCGCCGCCGCCGGCGCCCGCGGCTACCACTACCGGCTGCTCGCCACGCTGGAGGAGTACGGCCCCGCCAGCCAGGCCGACCTCGGCCGCCGCGCCGCCATCGACCGCAGCGACGTCGTCGCCGCGCTCAACCAGATGGCCGGCAAGAAGCTCGTCGAGCGCGCACCCGACCCCGCCGACCGGCGCCGCAACATCATCACGCTCACCCCCGCCGGCCGCCGCCATCTGCGCGAACTCGACCGCGTCCTCGACGGCATCCAGGACGAGCTGCTCGCGCCGCTGTCCCCGCCGGAACGCGCCCAGCTCACCGAGATGCTCACCCGCGTCACCGACCACCACGCCAGGAGCCGCCCGTGACCCTCCGCTTCGTCGAACTGCCGCCCCCCGTGATGACCGCGCTGCTGGACGGCGACCTCGCGACCGCCTCCGCCCTCGCCGGAGCCCCCCTCACCGCGTACTTCCTCGGCGAGGACGCCCGTTTGCTGTGGCGGTACCGGCTCGACCAGCTGGAACGGTCCCCCGAGGACGCCGCCTGGATCGTCCGCGCCGCCGTCTCCGAACCCGAGGGCGCCGTCGTCGGCCACGCCGGCTTCCACTCCGCGCCCGACGAGGACGGCACCGTCGAGATCGCCTACTCCGTCGACCCCGCCCACCGGCGCCGCGGCCACGCCACCGCGATGCTCGCCGCGCTCCTCGCCCGCGCCGCCGCCGAACCGTCCGTGCGGACCGTCCGGGCCACGATCAGCCCCGACAACGCCGCGTCCCTGGCGACGCTCGCCGGCAACGGATTCCGCCACGTCGGCGAGCAGTGGGACGAACGCGACGGCCGCGAGCTCATCTTCGAACGCCCCGCCCGCTGAGGCCGGTCAGCCGATCGGCATCGTCACCGCGATCGGCCAGGCCAGCAGGACGCCGCCGGCCAGCGCCGGCACCCACACCGGCGCCCGGACGGCGCGCAGCGCCGCCGCCTGGACGCCCTGCCAGACCAGCAACCCCGCGATCAGCGGCGCCACCAGGAGCACCAACCACGACACCAGCCCGAACACCGCGGCGACCCCCAGACCCGCCAGCGCGCCCGCCGCCGTCCACGCGTGGATCAGCACGGCGGCGCGCGCGCTGTAGCCGTCGCACAGCAGCTCGATCCCGGCGAAGAACACCATGGCGCACACGGCGACCGGTATCAGCGCCCACACCCTCGGCCCCACCGGAACGGCGTGCGCCCACCCCAGCTGAGCAGGCACGGCGAACGACACCACGGTCAGCACGACCAGCACGGCGGCGGACGCGACGATCCGCGGCCGTCCCAGACCCTCACGTCCCTTCCCTCGCATGACCGGCAATGCGGCGCACAGGAGACCGACGACGCCGAAGAACCCGGCCAGCGGCCCCGCGATCCCGACCGGAAGCACCCCACGCGGAATCGCCCCGACGACCCCGACCGCCGCAAGAACGGCCACCACCGGCGCCCCCAGCACGAGCCTCAAAGGCAACTTCGCGCGCGCGCCGCTCTCACCAGTGGGCCGTCCCAGAAGCGCCGACACGATCGCGGCGAAGCTCAGCACCGCCGCCAGATGCAGCAGCATCGCCGAACCCGCCCGCTGGAAAGGCCGGATCCCGACGCGGGGCGCCCCACCGGCACGCCCGAACGCCCGGTCGAACCAGGCCGCGGCCTCTCGGTGCGTCCGCGGCTGGAAGAGGACGCCCACATGCTCGGCGCCCCCCACGATGACGGCCCGCCGCGCCGTCCCCGCACGCGGATCCCCGTACGTGACCCCCGTCCGCCCCTCCGGATACGCCGCCCGCAACGCATTAACGGCCCCATCGCGGTAGCCGGCGAACTCGAACCCGCCAGCGACCAGCAGCAGATCCCGCGGGCTCGTCGCCGCGAACGGCATCGTCCCCTGCGAGATCGCCACGGTCGCCCCCACGTCCGGATGCGCGCTCGCATAACGCACCGCAGCGGCCGCGCCCATCGAATGCCCGAGCAGACCGATCCGGCCTCCATCCACCCCCGGTGCGGCCCGCAGATGCCGGACCGCGACGTCCAGGTCCCGGTCCAGCCGCGCCTCCGCCGCCGGCCCGTCCCCCAGTCCCGGCAACCGCTCCGTACTGGCGCCGCCGCCCGCCAGGTCCACCAGCTCGACCACGTACCCCCGCCGCGCCAGCGTGTCCGCGAACCCCCGCATGAGCTGCATGCTCGACGACAGCCCGGGCGCGACCACCACCCCCGGAAGCCGTCCCGCCGCCTCGTCCGGCCGCACCACCTCGACCGGCACCCCGGACACCACCGCGGACCGCCGCTCGATCCCCCGGTCCGCCGTCCCCAGCCCGACGGCCCCCGCCACCGCCGCGACAACGGCCGCCACGCACGCCCACCGACTCCCCCGCACCCTCAGATGGACGCGACCGAATCCACGCAAGTTCCCCCGAACACCCGCGTCACTAGAGTCGTGGCGTGGCGACCCGCAAGAACCGCTGGCCGAAGACGCGGGACGGCATCGAGGACGCCGCCCTGCTCATCCTGGAATGGCTCGCCGAACAGGGCGTCAACGCCCTCCTTCGGGTGGACGCCGAGCGCCTCGCCGAAGGACGCCCCGCCTGGACGTTCGCGGCGAGCGGCGGCCCCCTGCCTCACGGCCTGCGCGCCGACGGCTCCACCGCCGACCAGTGCCTCTCCAGAGCACTGACCGAACTGCACACCGCCGGAATCACCGTCCCCATCTAACCCCCCGAAACTGAGCCGCCGACCGTCACGTCCCCGCCGGTTCCGGGGTCTCGGGGATGCGGGGTTACTGGGCCATGTCGACGAAGCGGCTGTAGTGGCCCTGGAAGGCGACCGTCACCGTGGCGGTGGGGCCGTTGCGGTGCTTCGCGACGATCAGGTCGGCCTCGCCTGCGCGCGGCGACTCCTTCTCGTAGGCGTCCTCGCGGTGCAGCAGGATCACCATGTCCGCGTCCTGCTCGATGGATCCCGATTCACGTAGATCGGACACCATGGGCTTCTTGTCGGTTCGCTGTTCGGGGCCACGGTTGAGCTGCGACAGCGCGATGACGGGGACGCCGAGTTCCTTGGCGAGCAGCTTCAGCGAACGAGAGAACTCCGACACCTCGACCTGGCGGCTCTCGACCCGCTTGCCGGACGTCATCAGCTGCAGGTAGTCGATGATCACCAGGCGGAGGTCGTGCTGCTGCTTCAGCCGCCGGCACTTCGCCCGGATCTCCATCATCGACATGTTCGGCGAGTCGTCGATGAACAGCGGCGCCTCGGCGACCTCGCTCATCCGCCGGGCGAGACGGGTCCAGTCCTCGTCCTGCATGGTGCCGGAGCGCATGGCGTGCAGGGCCACGCGGGCCTCCGCCGACAGCAGCCGCATCGTGATCTCGTTGCGACCCATCTCCAGGCTGAAGAACGCCGAGGTCAGGCCGTGCTTGATGGACGCGGCGCGGGCGAAGTCGAGGGCCAGCGTCGAGTTGTGCGTCGGGACGCAGGACCGCCCGGCGAGGTACATGTGGTCGGCGTTGTCGACCTGGACGCACCGGACGGGCACGCTCGCGACCGGCCGCACGTCCACGATGTACCGCACCCGCGCCGGGCGGTGCCGGTCGGCCTCGCGGCGGGCCCGGAACACCGGCTCGTGCGGGGTGAAGGCGACGTGGTGCACCGGCTCGTCGCGCGGGTCGAGGGCGGCGAGGTGGCCGAGGCCAGCGAGGAGTTCACGGATCCCCCCGGCGAGCCGCGCGGACGGGAGGGCGACGTCGACGCGCCCGGCCGGGGACGTCTTGCCGCACACGTCGAGCAGCCCGGCCAGCAGCGCGCGCCGCTGGGCGGAGGACGCCCGCAGGTAGGCGGCGGGGACGTGCCTGCCGTCCAGCAGGCCGAGGGCGGCGAGCCGACCGTCGATGCCGGGCAGGGCGTAGCAGCCCGGGAGGGGTTCGGGGACGACCGGCTGGCCGGTCAGCTCGATCTGGGCGATGACGGCCCCGTCGAGGCAGGTGATGCGGCCGTCGCCGTCCTCGCCCGCGCCGAGCCACACACCGAGGACGTACGGGTCGACGGGCAGGTCGGCGTCGGGCAGGTCGAACGCGGCGGCGACCTCGACGGCGTGGCGCGCGCCGCGGCGCAGGTCGGAGAAGATCTCCTCGGTCGTCCGGATCCGGGCCCGCCCTGACGGGCCGCGCGCGCCGGCGCGGCGGTCGCGGCAGGCGGTGCCGCTGAGGCGGGCCGCCTCCACGGTGACCTGGGCGGCCCACGGAGTCACGGCGGCGCCGACCGGGACAGGGGTACGGGCGGTGAGGTGCGCGGCGGCCCTCCGGCGCGGGGCCGCGCCGTGCCGGGCGTGCGGGCCCCAGCCGGTGGGCGGTGTGCCATCCCGAGGTGCGGGGTGCTCGGCCGTTCCGGTGCCGTGCGCGCGCGCCGTGAAGAACGCGCCGTGCCCGTCGCCGGTGATGGTGCGCCACTGGTGCTCGGCGTCGGCGACGATGACCTCGCCGTCGGAGAACTCGACCTCGTAGCAGGGGCGGCCGTGCATCACCTCGGTCGCCGCGACGACGCGGGTGGGCCTGCCGTCGGCCCCGATGAGCCGGTCGCCGACCTTGACCTCGCCCATCGTCGTCCAGCCGGTGGGAGTCGGGAGCGGCGTGTCCAGCTCTAGCGCCTTGCCCATGGCGGGTCTTGCGGCGACGACGATCATTTGGCCGGGGTGCAGGCCGTTGGTGAGGGCGTCGAGGTCGGCGAAGCCGGTGGGGCAGCCGACCATCTGGCCGCCGCGGCTGCCGATCGCCTCGATCTCGTCGAGGGCGCCGGGCATGATCTCGCTGAGCGGCACGTAGTCCTCACCGGCGCGCTTCTCGGCGATGGCGAAGACCTCGGCCTGGGCGCGGTCGAGGACCTCGTCGGCGTCGGCGCCGTCGGCCGCGTAGCCCATCTGGACGATGCGGGTGCCGGTCTCCACGAGGCGGCGCAGCACCGAGCGCTCGTGGACGATCTTGGCGTAGTAACCGGCGTTCGCGGCGGTGGGCACCGACGAGATGAGCGTGTGCAGGTAGGGGGCGCCGCCGATGCGGCCGATCTCGCCGCGCTTGGTGAGCTCGCCGGCGACGGTGACGGCGTCGGCGGGGTCGCCGCGGCCGTACAGGTCGAGGACGATGTCGTAGATGATCTGGTGCGCGGGGCGGTAGAAGTCCTGGGTGCGGAGCACCTCGACGACCTCGGCGATGGCGTCCTGGGAGAGCAGCATGCCGCCGAGGACGCCCTGCTCGGCCGCGATGTCGTGCGGTGGGGTGCGTTCGAACTCCTGCTCGTGCGGTCCGAGCTCGGTCACGCTCACCTGGCGCACCCCCTTCCTCCCGGCCGCCGGGCGCCCCGTCCGCCCATCGCCGACCGTTCCTCATCACGTCTACCTCAGGCGTCCGACATTCTCCCGAGCCCACGCGGGCGGGGGCAAAGCAGCGTGTGGACGAACCTGTGGAATACCTGTGCAGACACGCGGGACACGTTGTGCACGACCTGTGGACAACTCTGGGGAAAGTTCGCCCGCTGCTTTTGGCGGCAGGTCGTGAGCTGCGGAAACGTCGTCCACCGGGTGTGGGGAAGAGAAAGTCGGGCGATCCGGGTGCTGTAAGGTGTGAACTTCTTTGAAGAGTTACAGAGGCCGGGGAGCGCATGGTGAGGTTCCGGGCGAGCCGGCATGACCGGGAGATCCTGCGGCTGGCGGTGCCGGCGTTCGGCGCCCTCGTGGCGGAACCGCTGTTCCTGCTGTCGGACTCGGCCATCGTCGGCCATCTCGGGACGGCGCAGCTCGGCGGGCTCGGCGTCGCCGGGCAGGCCCTGAACACGCTGGTTTACCTGTGCGTCTTCCTCGCCTACGGCACGACGGCGGGCGTCGCGCGGCAGATCGGCGCGGGGGACCGGCGGGCGGCGGTGCGGCAGGGCATCGACGGGATGTGGCTGGCGGTCGCGATCGGCGCGGTGCTGATCGCGGCGGGCTGGCCGCTCATCCCGCCGATCGTGGACGCGTTCGGCGCGTCCGCGTCGGTGGCGCCGTTCGCGGAGACGTACCTGCGGATCAGCCTGTTCGGGATCCCGTCGATGCTGGTGGTGCTGGCCGGGACGGGCGTGCTGCGCGGCCTGCAGGACACCCGGACGCCGCTGGCCGTCTCGATCGGCGGGTTCACCCTGAACCTGCTGCTCAACGCGGTGTTCGTGCTGGTCCTCGGGTGGGGGATCGCCGGGTCGGCGTGGGGCACCGTGCTCGCGCAGACCGGCAGCGCGGCGGTGTACGTGGCGGTGGTGCTGCGCGCGGCGCGGCGGGAGGGCGCGCCGGTCCGCCCGGACTGGGCCGGGCTGCGGACGTCCGCGACGGCCGGTCTCGGGCTGCTGCTGCGCACGGCGGCGCTGCGGATCGTGCTGATCGTCGGGACGTCGATCGCCGCGCGGATGGGCGACGCGGAGATCGCCGCGTACCAGGTCGGGTTCCAGGTGTGGACGCTGCTGGCGTTCGCCCTGGACGCGATCGCGATCGCGGGCCAGGCGATCACCGGGCGGTACCTGGGCGCGGCGGACGTGACCGGGACCCGCGACGTCACCCGCCGGATGGTGGGCTGGGGCGTGGCGTGCGGGGTGGTGTTCGGGCTGGCCGTGCTCGCGGTGCGGCCGTGGCTGCCGGACCTGTTCACCTCCGACGGCGACGTCCGGCAACTGCTGCTGGCCTCGCTGCTGCTGGTGGCGGTGCTGCAGCCGGTCGCAGGCGTGGTGTTCGTCCTCGACGGGATCCTGATCGGCGCGGGCGACGGCGCCTACCTGGCGGTGACGACGCTGGTCGCGACGGTCGTGTTCCTCCCGGCGGCGCTGCTGCTGTACCGGGCGGACGCGGGGATCGTCGGGCTGTGGGGGGCGATCGGGCTGTGGATGGCGACGCGGATGGTCACGCTGGGCCTGCGGGCCCGGGGCGACCGGTGGATGGTGACGGGCGCCGTCCGGTAGCGGTGCCGGGCGGGGCGGCGGAGGATTTCCGGAAGCCCACCCGCCTCCCCCGCCCCACTCGCTACTATTCGAACATGTGTTCCACCCACGGCGAGCGGATGGCCCGGCTCACGCAGGCGATCGACGACCTGGCGGCGGAGGGCCTGGCCGGGCTGCCGCCCGAGACGCTGGTGGAACGCGTCGCCGGCATCTGGTCGCTGGTCGAGGGCATCGACCCGGAGATCGCCCGCCGCCGCACCCGCTACACCACGCCCGAGAACTGACCGGCCCGCGGCCCGCGGCCCGCCGCCCGACCGCCCGCCGCGCACCGCCCCGCAGACGATCACCAGTTCAGGTTCAGCAACCCCGGCCAGTCGTCGTCGCCCTGGTAGTACTGGCTCGGGTTCCCGTAGTCGTCGCCGCCGTGCGGCTTGTGCTTCGGCTTGGGCTTCGGTTTCGGCGGTGCCTTGGGCTTGCCCTTCGGCTTGCTCTTCGGCTTCGGCGCCGCCGCCGAGCCCTCCAGCCGGTCCGCGACCGCCCTGCGCAGCGCCGGCAGCCGCGAGTACAGCACGTCGCCCGGACACGAGGTCTCGTTGTAGTCGCGGTGCCCGACGATGGCCTCGGCCGGGTCGAGGTCGTACTCCCGGCAGAGCCACACGCACACCTCCATCAGGGAGGCCCACAGGCGGTCGGGGGGCGCCGTCGACATGTAGTTGCCCTCGTTCTCGATCCCGAGGGTGTGCTCGTTGTTGTGCAGCACCTGGGCGCCCACCGCCAGGTCACCGGCCCGGATCGACGCCAGGCTGCGGTTGCGGCCCTCCATCACGGCGCCGCCCCGGCTGATCGTGAGGTGCTGGCCGCTGTCGTCCCAGCCCCGCTTGTCCATGTGGAAGTTCTGGATGTACCGGGACAGGCTGAACGCGTGCCCGACCGAGAGGTCGGTGGAGTTCCCCGTGTCGGTGTGGTGCACGACGATGTGGTCCGGCGCGCGGTCCAGGACCTTCGCCGCGCGCTTGGGCGGCCGGGCCGACCACTCGGCGCGCGTGTAGATCTGCGGTGCGTCCGCCGTGAACAGGGGCGCACGCCGGTCGAGCAGGCGGCCGGACGCCGCGTCGGGCGGCACCGTGCCGGTCACGCCGTCCAGGTCCGGGCCCGCCGGGGCGTCCTGCGCCATCGCCCTCTCCCCGAGCGGCGACCCGAACGCCAGTGCCTCCAGCAGCCCGGCCCCCACCACGCCGCCGATCATCGACCGCCGCGTCACCGCCGACCGCCGCGTCACCGCCGTCCCGTCGCGTTCCCGGCCGGCCGCGCCGTCCCCCGAATGCGCGATCAACACCGTCCCCCTTCGCCCCCCGATGATCTGTGATCACGGAACGTAATGGCCGCTCAGACGATCACCCAAACACCGGGCGGTTCAGGGACGTTTCACATGAAACCCAGAGAGATCCGGGACGGGGCAGCCCTGTTCTTGTGCAAGAGATTGCGGGGACAAGGGACGACCCGGACCGGGAGCGGACGCCCGGCCGGAACGCGGAACGACCCCCGCGCCCGGGTTGATCCCGGTACGCGAGGGTCGTTCTGAACGCGGTGCGCCGGCGGCCGGCGCGGGCCTCGGCGACCTCGGACCCCCGCCGTCAGGCGGGAGCCTCCGGTCTCGGCCCTACAGGCGGCCTCAGGCCTCGACGACGTTGACGTCGATCGTGGCGTTGACGTCGCTGTGCAGCCGCACGCTGACGCGGTGGGTGCCGACCGTCTTGATCGGGTTGCCGATCTCGATCCGGCGGCGGTCCAGCTCGGGGCCGTCGGCCGCGCGCACCGCGTCGGCGATGTCCGCGGCGGTCACGGCGCCGAACAGGCGGCCGTTGCTGCCGGTCCGGGTGCGCAGCGTCACCCGCAGGGCCGCCAGCTGGCCGGCGACCTCCTTGGCGTGCTCGACGGTCGCGATCTCGCGGGCCGCGCGGGCCTTCTTGATCGAGTCGATCTGCTTCTCGGCGCCGCGGGTCCACTGGATCGCGAATCCGCGCGGGACGAGGTAGTTGCGGCCGTAGCCGTCGCGGACCTCGACGACGTCGCCGGGCTCGCCGAGCCCGGAGACCTGCTGGGTCAGGATGAGCTTCATGATCGTTACCCCCGGCCTCAGCGCGCGGTGCTGGTGTACGGCAGCAGCGCCATCTCGCGGGCGTTCTTGATCGCCGTGGCGACGTCCCGCTGGTGCTGGGTGCAGTTGCCGGTCACCCGCCGGGCACGGATCTTGCCGCGGTCGGAAATGAACTTCCGCAGCAGGCCCGTGTCCTTGTAGTCGACGTAGGAGATCTTCTCCTGGCAGAAAACGCAAACCTTCTTCTTCGGCTTGCGGGGAGGTGGCTTCGCCATCGTGGTGCTCCTTCGAGAGAGCCCCGCTCACGCGGGAATGGACGTGGATGTGTCGTTCAGTCTTGCCGGGCGCGGTCTTGCCGGGCGGCTAGAACGGCGGGTCGTCGGAGAAACCGCCGCCTCCACCGCCGCCGCCGCCGCCGGTGGCCCAGGGGTCGTTGGCCGGAGCGCCCTGCTGGCCGCCGCCGAAGCCGCCGCCGCCCTGGCCGCCGTCACCGAAACCGCCGCCCTGGCCACCGCCGCCGCCGAAGCCGCCCTGGCCACCGCCTCCGAAGCCGCCGCCGCCACCCTGCCGCTGGGTCTTGTTGACCTTGGCGGTGGCGTTGCGCAGCGACGGGCCGACCTCGTCGACCTCGATCTCGAAGACGGTGCGCTTCTCACCCTCGCGGGTCTCGTACGAGCGCTGCTTGAGCCGCCCCTGCACGATCACCCGCATGCCGCGCTGCAGGGTCTCCGCGCAGTTCTCGGCGGCCTGCCGCCAGACGTTGCAGGTGAGGAAGAGCGCCTCGCCGTCCTTCCAGTCGTTCGACTGGCGGTCGAAGAACCGCGGCGTCGACGCGATGCGGAAGGACGCGACCGCCTGGCCGCTGGGGGTGAAGCGCAGGTTCGGGTCCTCGACGAGGTTCCCGACGATCGTGATTACGGTGTCGCCTGCCATGGGGCTCGCTCCGGCTGGTGTGAGGGCTGAGCCGGGCTCAGTGGACCTCGGGGCGGATGACCTTGGTACGGAGGATCGACTCGCTCAGGTTGAGCTGCCGGTCGAGCTCCTTGACCGTGGCAGGCTCAGCCGACAGGTCGACCACCGCGTAGATGCCTTCGGACTTCTTCTGGATGTCGTACGCCAGGCGCCGCCGGCCCCAGACGTCGACCTTCTCGACGCTGCCGCCGCCGTCCTTGACGACCTTCAGGAACGGGTCGAGCGCCGCGTTCGCGGTGCGCTCGTCGATGCCGGGGTCGAGGATCGCCATCAGTTCGTATCGACGCATGCTGTGTCCCTACCTCCTCTGGACTGGCGGTCACGGTCTCTCCGTGACAGGAGGGCTCTTGCGTCCCCCGCGGCCGCGCCGGACCCGGATTCGCCGGGCGCACCTGCCGCGGGACCGGTACAGGCTACCAACAGTCGGCAGCGTACGAGCCGGTTCCGGGTCGGCCGGGGGACCGGCGACGGCCGGCGCCGGGCGGCCGGGGGACCGGACGGCGGCTAGCGGCGGGCGGCCGGATGGCCGGGCGCCCTGCGGCGCCGCCGCTCCAGCTCCGCCATGATGTCGGCCATCCGGGCCCGCATGCGGGCGGTCTGGGTCGTCAGCATGGACAGCTCCTCGACGAGCTCCGCGTCGCCGATGACCCCGAGTTCGCTGGAGTTCATCGCCTCGCCTCCGCTCCCCGGCCCGCGCGGGCCGGCACGCTCTCCCTCACGTCGTGCTCCTCCCGGACCCGGCGTCCCCCCGGATCCCGGCCGGTGTTCTCGAATCCATGTTCGACCGTACCGGGTGCCGCCGACATTTCCGAGCGCCCCTCCCGGTTGATCTTCCGCTCCGCTGGGCATTCCTTTACGCACATGGTCCGTCCGGTCCCGCGTTCACCATGCGCACCGCGCGGGGCACCACGACGTGAGGAGGTCCGGATGCCAGAGCAGGCAGCCGGCAGTGGGCACGCGACCGCGGAGAGCCGGGCCGAGAGCCACCGGCTCCAGGACGTCCTCGCCGTCCTGGCGTTCACCCTGGGGATCGCCGCGCTCATTCTCGGCGGGGGCGTTCCCTCGGCGCACTTCGTCGGCCTGGTGGTCGGCATCATCGGCCTGCCGCTCGCGCTCGTCTCGCAGATGATCTCGGCGACGACCAACGAGCGCTGGCTGAACGTCATCGGCATGGTGGGGTCGTTCGTCGGCGCCGGCTTCGCGATCAGCCACGGCGGCTTCTCGCTCTGACCGCGCCGCCCCGGCGGAGCGCGTTGCCCCGGCGGCGGAGCGCGTTGCCCCCGGCGGCGGAGCGCGTTGCGGAACGAAACGTCGGACGGCGCGGCTAACCTCGGTGCCATGCGCATCGGAGCCCACGTCGACCAGACCAACCCGCTCGACAACGCCCGCGCGGTCGGAGCCGACGTCGTCCAGTTCTTCCTGGGCGACCCGCAGGGCTGGAAGAAGCCCATCCTGCCGCAGGGCGTCGAGGCGCTGGAGGGCTCCGGCGTGGACGTCTACGTGCACGCGCCCTACACGATCAACGTGGCGACGTCGAACAACCGGATCCGGATCCCGAGCCGCAAGAACCTCGCGCAGCAGCTCGACGCGGCCGCGTCGATCGGCGCGAAGGGCCTGATCGTGCACGGCGGCCACGTGCTGAAGGACGACGACCCGGAGACCGGCTTCGAGAACTGGCGCAAGGTGTTCGAGCGCACCGAGTGCCCGATCCCGGTGCTCATCGAGAACACGGCGGGCGGCGGTAACGCCATGGCCCGCAAGTTCGACCGGATCGCCCGGCTGTGGGAGGTCCTGTCCGGCGTCCCGGGGCTGGACGACAAGCTCGGGTTCTGCCTCGACACCTGCCACGCGCACGCCGCCGGCGAGGAACTGGTCGACGCGGTCGACCGGATCAAGTCCATCACCGGCCGCATCGATCTCGTGCACTGCAACGACAGCCGGGACGCGTTCGGCTCCGGCGCCGACCGGCACGCCAACCTCGGCAGCGGCAGCATCGACCCCGAGCTGATCCTGACCGTGGTGCGGGCGGCGGACGCGCCGGTCGTGGTGGAGACGCCCGCCGCCGGCCAGGCCGCCGACATCTCCTGGCTGCGCGACGAGCTCTGACCTCCCACGGTCTCCGGCGGCCCGCCTCCGGCGCGGCCCGGCGGACGCCCGCGGGGCCCGGCGGGCTCGGCGCCGCGCGGCGGCCGAACGCTCTTGGCAAGATCAGGCCAAGGGGGGAACCCGGAGGGCCCGCGGGGCATCCAACCCAGTGACGACCGGCATGGCGACAAACTCGCGATGGCACGTCACACTGGCATAATCCGGAACCTCAGCCCATCAGCGCACGCGCGTCCTCTCGGCGGCGGGCGCGCGAACCGATCGGGAGCCCCCCATGGCCCAGCCCCCGTACGATCCCTACGGCTACGGGTCGAACGACCCCTACGCTCCCCAGCCGTACTCGCAGCCGCCCGTCCAGCACCACTACTACGGCGGTGCGGCGCCGGTCAGCCGCGGGACCAACGGCATGGCGACCGCGTCGATGGTCCTGGGCCTGGTCGGCATCGTCAGCTGCGGCACGACGTCCCTCCTGGCGATCATCTTCGGGCACGTCGCGCAGAGCCAGATCAAGCGGACGCACGAGGAGGGGCAGGGCATGGCCACGGCCGGCCTGATCCTCGGCTACATCGTGACCGGCCTCTGGCTGATCGTCTGGGTCTTCTACCTGTGGCTGTGGGCGATCGTGTTCGGCAGCGCCGCGGGCAGCACGACCTACTAGGACCGGCGCGCCCCACCAGCGCCTTCTTCACTCGAACGCAAGCCGGGGGACGCCTGCGACCTCCACGCCCACGCTCGCCAGCAGCACCACCATGGGCGTGGGGGTGTCACGCCACGCCTTGACCGCGCTTCCGAAGACGTCGAGGACGGTCCGGAACGCGCTCTGGTCGGCGTCGGCGAGCTCCGACCACGACTCGTAGAGGACGAGGTAGCCGCTCTTGGCGGGCGTCCAGGACAGGTCGGACAGGCAGTCCTCCAGGGCGTCCCAGTTGCCGCCGAACCAGTCGGGGAACTCGAAGGCCTCCGCGCACACCCGCAGGAACCCGTCCTTGTCGCGGACGCGGCGGCCGTCCAGGTGGACGGCGTGCCAGCCCGCCTCCTCGGCCCGTTCCGTCCAGGTCGTGTCGCCGACCGCGCCGGGGACGGCGGGCGTCCGCCACTGGTAGACGCCCGGCCGCAGCCGTCCGGCGAGCAGTTCGTCCAGTGCTCGATTCGCGTTCACGTCGTCTCCCGGCAGTCGTCCTCCCCGCGCGCGGGGCACTCCGGACCACGCGCCCCGCCGGCCGCGATCATCCCCGGCATTCACCTACGAAATCCTCAAGACGCCGCAATCGTCCCGGCGATCCCGTGGCGTCCTCGGCCGGTCTGCCGCGACGCGGGCGGGGCGGCCCGGATCCGACGGCACCGAGGGTTGACGGGCGCCGCCCCCTGCCCTAATCTCTCTTCTATAGAGAGACTCTTTCAAAGAGCGACTCTTAGAGCGAGGTAGTTGCCCGATTCCGCGAAGGAAGCCAGAGATGAACACCACGCCCACCACCAGCACCGACACCGCCGACACCGCCGCCGACCAGGCCACCGAGCGCGTCCACGCCTACTACGGCTCCGTCAAGAGGCTCGGCCACTGGACCGGCGCGCGCCGGTTCGAGGTGCGCGCCCGCCGCGCCTCGGCCGTCCTCGACCTGCGCTCCCCGCACATCCCCGACGGCGACATCGAGATCGAGATCGGCATCGACCACTCGATGGTCAAGCTGCTCGTCCCGCAGGACGCCGAGATCGACCACTGGGACCTGCGCTACACCGGCCGGGGCCGCGTCAAGGACTGGACGGGGGAGAACGGCGGCGGGCGCCGGATCCGGATCACCGGCGAGATCAAGCACGGCGAGATCCGCGTCCACCGCGGCGGCGTCGCGACCCTGTCCGCGCTCTTCACCAAGGAGTTCGTCCAGGACGCCCGCCGCGCCCGCCGCGAGGGCACCACCCCGGTCATCGCCGACCCGTCCCACGCCGGCTGACCGATCCCCCGGGCAGAGAGCGCGCGCGGCACACCCGTGCGCGCTCTTGGCGTGTGCTTGAGTCTCCACCGACTGGAACCCGCAAGGTGGAGGACATGGACGGCGACACCCTGTACACGATCGGGGAACTGGCCCGGCGGACCGGTCTCCCGGTCCGGACCATCCGGTTCTACTCCGACTCCGGCGTGGTGCCGCCGACCGACCGGTCGCCGGCCGGCTACCGGCTCTACGACATCGCGGCCGCCACCCGCCTCGACCTCGTCCGAACGCTGCGCGACCTCGGCATCGACCTCGACACCGTGCGGCGGGTCCTGGCCCGCGAGGTCACCGTCGGGGACGTCGCGGCGACGCACGCCGAGGCGCTCGACGCGCAGATCCGCACGCTCCGGCTGCGCCGGGCCGTGCTGCGCGCGGTGGCGAAGCGCGGTTCCGCCCCAGAGGAGGTCCAGCTGATGCACAAGCTCGCCAAACTGTCCGACGAGGAACGCAACCGGATCATCACCGGATTCGTCGACGAGACGTTCGCCGGGCTGGAGGTGCACCCGGAGTTCGCCGCGAAGATGCGCGCGGCGCTGCCGGAGCTGCCCGACGACCCGTCGCCCGAGCAGGTCGACGCGTGGGTGGAGCTGGCGGAACTGGTCGGCGACCCCGACTTCCGCGCCGCCGTCCGGCGGATGGCGGAGTTCCAGTCCGAGGAGTCCGCACGCGGCGCCGCCCGGGAGGGCGGCCAGGCGAGCGGGCAGGAACTCACCGCCATCACGGTCGAGAGGGTGAGCGCGGCGATCGACGACGGCGTGGACCCGGCGTCGGACGCCGCCCGTCCCGTCGTGGACGCCCTCGCCGCCGCCTACGCCGGCGCGTTCGGCGAGCAGGACGGCCCGGACTTCCGCGCCCGGCTGCTGCACCGCCTCGAGGTCGGCAGCGACCGGCGCGCCGAACGGTACTGGCAGCTGCTCGCCGTGATCAACGGCTGGCCCGTCCCGCCCTCGCTGGTCCCGGTGTTCGAGTGGTTCATCGCCGCGCTGCGCCACTGACCCGCCGCTGACGCGGCACCGCGGCACCGCGGCACCGCCTCGGGCGCTGTGTCAGACCGCGTCGGCGGCGAGGTGCCGGGCGCCGCGCCACCGGCGGAGCGACACGACGTCGTCCGCGCCGTCGAGCACCCCGCCCGCCGGGTCGTCCTCGCCGCCCGTCCGCACGATGTCGCCGGACGGGCGCAGGACGTCCCACACCACCAGCACCGCCATCGCCAGCACGGTCACGAACCGGGCGAGCAGCGCGAGGCTGTACACGTCCTGGCTGATCCCGCCCGCCGGGGCGTCGAGATGCGCGACGGCCGACAGCGTCGCCGGCAGGTCCGCCCCCGGCAGCTGCAGCGACACCGACATCAGGTACCACCAGATGCCGAAGAAGTAGATGATCTCCCCGGCCTGCCAGACCACGAACGCCGGCATCTTCGGGCGGGCCAGCACCGCGAGCGGCAGCAGCCACAGCACGTACTGCGGCGACCAGACCTTGTTCGGCAGCATGAACGCGACCAGCACCAGGAACATCAGCTGCGGCAGCCGCGGACGGCGCGGCGCGGCGAGCGCCAGCACCGCGATCCCGGCGGCGAGCACCAGGAACGTGCCCGTCCCCGCGAGGTTCAGCTGGTCGGTGTCGGACGCGAGACCGGACAGCCCGTGGTCCTGCAGCACGAAGAAGATCGAGCCCCAGTCGATGCCGCGCTTCTGGCTGAAGCTGTAGAACTCGACCCAGCCGTCCCACGCGAACACCATCACCGGCACGTTCACGACCAGCCACGCGCCGGCGGTGCCCGCGAGCATCCGCCCCATCGCCCGCCACTGACCGGCGCGGACGCACAGCAGCACCAGCGGGCCGAGGAACAGCAGCGGATAGAACTTCGCCGCGATCGCCAGCCCGAGCATCGCGCCCGCGAGCGCCGGGCGCCGCGCCGACCACGCCGCCAGCCCCAGCGCCGCCAGCGCCACCGCCAGCAGGTCCCAGTTGATGTACGCGGTGAGCAGCAGCGACGGCGACAGCGCCACCATCAGCCCGGCGCGCAGCGACCGGCGCCCCGCCGCGTACGCCGTCGCGAGCACCGCGACGATCGCCAGCACCGCCAGCAGCAGCGCCGTGACGTTGTAGAACGCCATCCCGCGCTCACCGGCCCCGAACGGCTTGACCAGCCACGCGGCGAGCTGCATGAAGCCGCCGCTCAGCACCGGGTACTCGACGTGGTGGATGTCGGAGCCGGTGAACGAGTCGAAGTACGGGATCTTCCCGTCGTTCAGCCCGCGCACGTAGTACAGCGGATACACATCCGTGTAGCAGGCGTTCTTCGTCGTCTGGATGAAGTCGAACTTCACCGACGCGCACGGCTGCTTCTGCAGCCAGCCCAGCGCGCACACGACGGCCGCGGCGCCCGCCAGGACCGGCGCGAGCCGCGCCACCCGGCCGCGTTCCCGCGCGGGATCGTCCCCGGCGCCGGCGCCGGCCATCGCGACCCTCTCAAAAGACGACGACATGGACAGCAGACTATTGGTCGGCGCGCAAAGAACGCGCCCGCGCACCGCCCGCGCCTCCGGACGTCCAGGAAACCCTCGGGAAAGACGCCCGGCGAATCCCCAGGAAAGCGGAACGGCCCGGAGCCGCCATGGGCTCCGGGCCGTTCCGTTCACTCATCGGCGCGGCACGCGGTCGCGCTCAGTTGGTCCCGTTCGGAGTGGTCGGGTCCTGCTCCTTGGTGCACGCCTGGTTGTTCGGGTGCGTCCTGCACCACCGCTTCAGGTCGTTCGGGTCGTTCGGCGGCAGGTTCGGGTCGCAGCCGAGCGGCATGCCCATGCTGTTGCAGGGCTGGCCCGTCCCGCCCGGAGCCGTCGGGGTGTTCGTCGGGTCCGGCGACTTGGTGTGGCAGGGCCGCCCCTGCTGCTGCTGCCCCTGACCGTTGTTGGTGCAGGTCGGCGTGTTCGACGTCGTCGGGGACGTCGTCGGCGACGTCGTCGGCTCCGGCTTCGCGGCCGCCCACGGGGCGATGCTGCCGCCATAGACCGCCGGCGGGAACGGCGTGATCTCCTTGCCCTCGAGCGCCTTGGTCATGACCATCTTGAACAGCTCGGCCGGGACGGTACCACCGTAGACCTGGCTGTAGCCGCCGACGCCGACCAGGGACTTCTGGGTCTTGCCGTCCTTGCTCGACCGCCACATCCCGACCGACGTCACTAGCTCGGGCGTGTAGCCGACGAACCAGGCGGACTTGTTCTGCGACGACGTACCGGTCTTACCGGCGACCGGGCGGGCGCCGAGGCTCGCCTCCGTACCGGTGCCGTGCGTGACGACGCCGCGCATCGCCTCCGTGGCGTCCGCCGCGACACCGGAGTCGAAGACCTGCGTCTGCTGCTTCGCCCACGGCTCCTTCTTCACCGGCTTGCCCGCGTCGTTCAGGACGGGGTTGCCGTTCGCGTCCGTGATCGACTGGATCACGTGCGCCGGCCGGTGCACGCCGCCCGCGGCGAACGTCTGGTACACCGACGCCATCGTGACCGACGTCGCGGTGATGACACCGAGGGGCAGCGAGGTGTAGTCGGGGTTGAGGCCCGGCGTGTTCGCGGGAATGCCCATCTTCTTGGCCATGTCCACCACCTTGTCCAGCCCGACCTTCTGGCCGAGGTCGACGTAGGCGGTGTTGATGGACTTCGCCGTCATCTCCTTCAGGTCGAAGACGCCGTTCTCCGACGGGCTGTCGTTCGTGAACTTCGCCCCGTTGATGGTGCGGCGGTAGTGGCCGTCCATCGTCGTCTTCAGGCTGACGCCGTTGTCCAGCGCGGTCGCCAGCACGATCGGCTTGAACGACGAACCCGGCTGCACCGCGCCCTGGAAGGAGTCATCGAACTGCTGCTTCTGGTAGCTCGGGCCGCCGTAGGCGGCGATCACGCCGCCGGTCTTCGGGTCCACCACGGTGAGGCCGAAGTGGATCGTGCTGTTGAAGTTCTTCTCCTGCTTCAACTGCTTGACGGCCGTGGCGGTGTAGTTCTGCAGGTCCTGGTCGAAGGTCGTCTTGATCCGCAGGCCGGCGGTCTCGACGCGCTGCTGGGAGATCCCGAGCGTCTTGAGCTCGGCGATGACGCGGTCGGTGAGGTACCCGGTCTGGCCCGTGTCCTTGATGTCGCTCCACTGCTTCTGCGTCTGCGGGAACTTCGCCTTGGCCCGCTCGTCCGCCGAGAGCCACTGCTTCTTCACCAGGCCGTCGAGAACGTAGTTCCAACGGGAGATGAGCGCCTGCTTGGCCGGGTCGGAGTCGGGACCGTAGGACTTGAAGTAGCCCGGCCGCTGGATCATGGCGGCCAGCATCGCCGCCTCCGGGGCGGTGATGTCCTTGACGGGCTTGTGGAAGTAGGCGCGGGAAGCGGCCTGGACGCCGTACGCGCCGCGCCCGAAGGGCACGGTGTTGAGGTACTGCTCCAGGATCCAGTCCTTCTTCTTCTCGTTGCCCATCCGGACCGAGATCAGGATCTCCTTGAGCTTGCGGCTCACGGTCCGCTTCTGGCTCAGGCCCTGGTAGTAGTTGCGCGCCAGCTGCTGGGTGATCGTCGAGGCGCCGTTGACGTCGCCGCCCGTCGCCGCCCGGTACACCGCTCCGGCGATGCCGGTCGGCGAGATGCCGGGCTCGTTGTAGAACTCGCGGTCCTCCGCGGCGAGCACCGCGTGCTGCATGATGGGCGGGATCTGGGTGAGCGGGAGGATCTCGCGCTTCATGCCGACCCGCGCGAGCGCGGTCTTGCCGTCCGAGTAGGTGATGACCGACGCCTGCTTGGTCGCGTCCTCCTGCGTCGCCTTCGGGATCGGGGTGTTGGCGTAGGCGACGGCGACGAGCGCCGCCGACCCGAGGATCGCCACCGTGACGACCGCGACGACGATCTTCCAGTTCGGGACGTACTTCCGCCAGCCGGTCTTCTCCGGCTTGTCCTTGCGCCGCCCGCGCCGGCCGCTGCGCCCGCCGCCCCCGCCGAAGCCGCCGGGACCGCCCGGTCCTCCGGGGC
>NZ_JBEYYT010000008.1:0-243 GCF_040645715.1 Spirillospora sp. NPDC046719
GTGGGTTGTCGAGGGTGGCGTGTGTGGCGGGGTCACGGGCCACCAGCGCGGCCACCTGGTCCGTGGCCCCGATCTCTTGTAGTCGGCTCAGCAGGTCGGTGACGGCGTATGGGTCGTCGAGGGTGGCGTGTGTGGCGGCTCGGTCGGCCAGCGCGGCCACCTGGTCCGTGGCCCCGATCTCTTGTAGTCGGCTCAGCAGGTCGGTGACGGCGTATGGGTCGTCGAGGGTGGCGTGTGTGGCGG
>NZ_JBEYYT010000008.1:341-520 GCF_040645715.1 Spirillospora sp. NPDC046719
CGCCCGGTCGGCCAGCATGGTCACCTGCTCACCCGCCCCGACCTCCCGTAACCGGCTCAGCAGGTCGGCAACGGCGCGTGGGTTGTCGAGGGTGGCGTGTGTGGCGGCCCGGTCGGCCAGCATGGTCACCTGCTCACCCGCCCCGACCTCCCGTAACCGGCTCAGCAGGTCGGCAACGG
>NZ_JBEYYT010000008.1:620-17842 GCF_040645715.1 Spirillospora sp. NPDC046719
CGCGTGGGTTGTCGAGGGTGGCGTGTGTGGCGGCTCGGTCGGCCAGCATGGTCACCTGCTCATCCGCCCCGACCTCCCGCAGCTGGTCCAGCAGGAAGGCGACGGCGTACGGGTCATCGAGGGTGGCGTGCGTGGCGGGGTCACGGGCCACCAGTGCCGCCAGCTGCTCATCCGCCTCCATCCACTGCAACATCAACAGCAAGTTGGCGACGGCGCCTGGGGCGGCGAGGGCGACGTGCACGGTGGCATAGGCTGCTGGGCGGTGGTCGGCCGGGTGCAGTGCGTGCAGGTGATCGACGAGCGCGTGTGCTGCGGATGGGTTTCCGTGGGTAGTGGCATTCTTGTGGAGTTGGGTGGCGTCGCGGTACAGGCCCCGGTCCCAGGCGACGTTCGCGAGTGTGGCCTGGTCGGCAGGGTGGGCGTGGGCGGCTGTGGCGATCCAAAGGCTGTGCGGCGGAATCTGGTCGATGCGGGTAAGCCGGCCGTGCTGGTCAAGGTAGTCGGCCAGTTGGTAGCCAGCCACGCCGATGTCGTCGCCGGGTGGAACCGGCCGCAGCGCCTGTACCGCGCCTTTGAGTTCGCGGGTGGCGTATTTCCATCCCTCCGCCAGCCGTGCGCTCCACTGCTCCTGGGTAAGCGCGCGGTGCTGGGGAGCCAGATAGCCGACGACTGCCTGTTGGAGCAGTGGCTGCGGGAGCGGGGGGCGGCATCCCATGCGGATGGCGTCGATCGCGGCGGTGATTAGTGCCTGTCCGAAGGGGGCGGCGCCGGCGCCTTGGAAGTGCTCGAGCAGATCGAAGACGCCGGCTAGGTACTGGGTCACCTGCCGGGCTGCCCCCGCTTGCTCGGCGGCGGTGATCGCCTCGTCCAGGGTGCGGTCGCCGCGCCGGCGGGCGGCGTGCAGGTCTTGGTCGGTGAAGTGGGCGGCGAGGTCGAGCACGCCGCCGCCGCTGTCGGCGGCGGCGTCGACGTCGGCGGGGGAGCGGCCAGTGAGGTCGGGCAGCGCCACCAGCAGATGCCTAACAGCCCGGTTCGGATCGGCGGCACCTGGCTGACCGTTGCGGGGGTCGGTGGTGTAGGTCTTCCAGAACGACGGCCACAGCGTGGTCATCGCCACGATGTGGTCGCGGCCGGTCAGCAGGTCGGCGAGCGCGAACAGGGCATCCGTGCCGGCGGGGTCGTCGGCGTAGTCGCGCAGTTCGTTCAGCCACAGCACCGACCGTGCCGCAACACCGCCCTGCAGCAGCCTCAGCAGCGCGGCGGCGGTCCGCGGATACGCCACCGGCCAGTGAGGCAGCCGGTCCTGCACCGCTTGGTAGGCGGCGCGGGACTTGCCGGTGGAGGAGCCGCCGCGTAGCACCACCAGCCGGTTGGCGGCCGGCGCCGGGTCCAGCAGCCTGTACAGCACATCGTCGTGGGCCCGGCGAACATACGGCGGCAACGCACCGCCGCCGATCGCCCGATGCACCCCCAACGCCACCGGATCCCACCGCCCAATGAACCGCGCCCCGCCACCCGCACCACCGCCCGCGGCACCATCCATGGCGCCGTTCGGGCCGCCACCAGGGCCGGCGCCGGGCAGGATGGTGCGGTGCTGCGCGGTTCGGGAATCGCGGGTCTGCTTGGCCTCGGCCACCAGCGCCATCCACCCGCCGATGTCACCGGGCGCCTCACCCAGATCGGCGGCCGCAGCCGCCTCCAGGCACAGCTCCACCACCGCCAGCAGCGGCGCAGTGTCCTCGGGCAGGTTCCGGCCGCCCTTCCACGAGTACAGCGTGCTGCGCCCCACCACCCAGGGACGCTTGCGCAGCAGCCGGTCCGGGGACAGGCCGGCCGCGCTCAGCAGAGCAGTGAACGCGCGACCAAAGTCCTCTGGTGTACGCGGCAACGAGGCCACCCCTCTTCACGCCCGGCTGCCGAGCCCCGTGCGGATGTCCGAACTCTCCGGATACTGCCGGACCCCGACACGTGAACACCTCACCTGCGACACAACCGGCATGGGTCCGATCTAGTCCAAACCCCCTTCAAGACACCGGGACCAGCCGGCCAACCTGCCGTTATGCCAGCACGACACCCATACCGCCGCCGGTCCCCGGCGACCACCATCGGCGCGGCCACCACCGTCGCCAGCGCGCACGCCGCGCTCTGGCTCGCCGCCCCCTGGCTGGCGATCACCCTCACCCTGCTGGAAGCCGCGCTGACCGTCACCGTCGTGCTCACCGCCCTGTACGCCCCCACCGCGATCAGCGACCGCGCCTTCCGCATGCTGCCCTGGACCACCCCGCCCCCGGCCCGGCGCCGAGCCTCTCCTTGACCACGTCCCCGGGCGCGTTCCACTCCGAGGCGCACTGGTCTTCGTGCGGGACGCCACCGCAGACCTCCTTAAGGATCACTCGATGCCGCTTCGGTTGGTCGACCCAGAGCTGTCCGCGCGGTCGATCAGGCGGTACACCGTGTCGCTGTCGCGTCTCTACGGCTACGCCTCCCAGGTGATGGACCAGCCGCCGCGCAACCCGGTGTCCGAGGAGGTCACGCCGAAGGTCGACGAGCAGGACCCCTCCACCGCCGCCCGGATCCTCGAAAAGGACGGCGTCCGGGCCGTCGCCAAGCAGGCGACCAGCCTGTGCGACCAGGTCCTGATCAGCCTGCTGTACATGCTGGCCGACCGCGTCACCGAGATCTGCTCGGCCGATGCGCAAGACCTACGTTCCTGAACGTCACTCGCAAAGCCGACTTTGCCGAACGATCTTCGTGTGTGTGACGTGCTGACCTGTGCATCCACGTGGCACACATGTGGTTCGCGTTTGCTCGGGCCACTTGGTTCGTTCGGCGCATGTTCGCCTGCTCGTCGATCTGCCAGATCGCTTGCCGCGCACCCTTCTCAATGTTCTCGAAACAGTCCTCGATGGCCGCGAACTCGGTGAAGAGCATGTGCTTTGCGTTGCCCCGAGCGCGGGCGTGCGCCAGGTCGGCGTCGTAAATGCCCTGTCGTGCGGCCGCACGTTGCGCTTCAGCTCCCGCGAGACCGTCGAGGGCGCCCGGCCCAGCCGACGAGCGATCTCCAGCACCCCATGGCCGCGCTCGCGCAGTGTGGAAATACGCTGCCGCTCCAGCAGCGACAAGTACCGAGACGATCGAGAGTCCTCCGCCACCCGGAGGGGGGATGCCACCCCGCTCGGCCCGCCACCGGTATCCGGTCTTGCGGCCGTTCCCCACCTGGCGGCACGCCTAAACCGTCCCGACATCGGCCAGGACGAGTCTCCAGTACTCGTCCTCAAGCTCCAGCTGCCGCTTACGTCCCCGTCGCCCCAACTCCACACCCCTTCACATACCAGGAGTGTTGCGACAAGTACTGGAACCCGCTCGTCGGCAAGGGGTCAGAATTCGCGCGTCGTTGACAGGCGAGGTCGATCAGGACGTCGTCGCCGTCTTTGCGATGTAGGCGGATCCTGCACGAGCAGATCGCAGTGTCGGCCTCCTTTTCCGACGCGTTGCCCGAGGAGGCCCCGGCGGGAGGTGGGGAGCGGGCACCGACCAGATAGCTGACCGGCCGCACGAGGAAATCCGAAGGTGGTGATCGCGGTCGGGTGCCGATCACCTTAGCCGCCGGCGGCCGGAGCCGACGGCCGGGTGAGCGAAACCTCTTACTGAAGCGGTGCAGGTAGGCCGCCCGGAGTCACTCGCGGGCGAGCTCGCGGGTCTGGAGCGGGCGGACCGTGAGGGTCTGGGTGGACATGTCGACCTCGATCACGCCGCCGTCGGTCTGACGGAGCTCCCTCCATGCCTCGTATCCGGTGAGGATCGCCTTCTCCCAGTCGGCAGCTCGATGCGCGGCCACCTCCAGATGGCCGACCATGGACGCGATGACGTCGAGGAGTTCGTTGTCGATGTGGGCCTTGCCATCCAGGAAGTTGTGTCGGCTGGCGTAGGCGAACACCAGCGCCGACACGCCCTCCTCGATGGCGATGGCCCTGCCGCCGTCCTCGGCCTCGTCCATCTCGGCGTTGGAGCGGCGCTTGCGGTGCAGCAGCGACCGCATCACCGGCGACCAGCCGAGCACTGCCAGGTAGGAAAGGTGGAACACGTCGTGCATGCGGTAATCGTCCTCGACGGGACCGAGGCCCGGATGAGCGCCGGTGAGCTACCCGCTGCTTACGGTGCCATTCTGGACACAGTCGAGATCCTGTTCTGTTACGTGGCGCAGGTCGCCCTCGCAATTGGCCGGGCCGAGGGGATTAGCTTCGGTGCAATGGCGGCGATCAGGGAGAAGCTTGCCAGCGGTCGCAGTGGTCCCGGCTTTGGTGACTGGGTCGCTGTCCTGGACGAAGCTGCTACCAGCCGCCACTTGCGTAATCTACCGGTTGAACACCCGCTCCAGGACATCTCCGGCCTCTTGGTGGGCTCAGACGCCACTGATGCTCGTAAGCGCCTGTACGACCGTCGCAATGACCAAGCTCATCTGCGACGGATCGATCCAATCGACCTACCGGCCGCTGTTCAGGCTGCCTTCGCAGATTTGGTCACGCTGGCTAAAAGGGCTCGGTTCCTCGCCGATTTGCCGCTCCTGCATGTCACCGACGTAGGCTGGGACTCTTTGGAGAGGGCTGCACAGGTTTGCTTCCGTGAACTCATGGGAGACCATCCGGTGGTGCCGACCAGAGGCATGGTCGTGCCTAGCAACGATGTTGAGAAGGGCAGTCTGTATCTGCGAGATTCCGGGCATAAGTTGCACTTGCTACGCCCATTCTTGATTGGGCAAGACTGTCCAATCTGTCGGTCATGGTCTACGTTCCATGTTGATCGCGTTCCCAAGGGGGGCGTGTCCTTTAAGTGCCTTGAGCGTGGGCACACCTTCAAAGAGCCTTCGCCCGCCATGCTGACGGTTCTGGAACGTGCTGGCCTGCTGTGACGGACGGGGGTGCTCTAAGCTCCCGGGTGGAGCGACGTGAGAAGGCCTTCCGCGAGTGCGGCCCAGTAATTCAACTCCCGAACTGAGCCCACCCGCCTGACCCGAACTGGTCGACGCGCGGGCGAGGTCGTGCTACGAGGGCCTTTAGCGAGGCGTCGACCTCAAGTGGTTAGCCACCGACCTCGGCAAGCCGCGGGGCCGCCTCCCGGTTGCAGTCTCGAACATGAGGAGGGCGCCCACCATCGAGGCGCCTTCGAAATCGACCGTGGCGTCCCCGAATACGGCGTTATCGAAGTGGATGCTACCGGAAGTCTGGAATTGAGTCCCACGGAAGTCGACCGTTCCGCCCGCGAACTGGGCACCACGGAACTCAACTGAGCGGTACCCAATCATGGCCTCCCGGAAGTCGACCGTCGCACCGTCGAACTTGGTGTCATTAAATGCTACTTTCCCTCTGAAGTTGGTGCCTCGGAAAGTCGCGGTGCCGCGCTCGAAGTGGGCGCTCCGGAAGGAGACATATTCACCCCCGAACTCCCGGATACCCCCGAACTCGGCCTGTGTGAAGTCGACTAGACCGCCCTCGAACTTGGCGTCCTCGAACGTCGTGCTGGCCATGAGTCGAGCCTCCCGGAAGTCGACCGTCCCGTTCGCGAACTGGGCACCGCGGAAGTCAACTATGCGGCAGTCGAACACGCTGCTTTGGAAGTCGACCGTGGCGCCCTCGAACTCGGTGTCGGCGAACGTGACTTGGCTGCCTCTGAAGGCGGTATCCCGGAAGATGATCGTGCCGCTCTTGAAGTGGGAGGTCCGGAAGTTGAGGCTCATCACCCCGAACCCAGCCTGCGTGAAGTCGACTAGGCCGCCCTCGAACTTGGCGCCGCTGAAGTCGACCGTGCCCCTCTTGAACTGGGCCGCCCGGAAGCCGACCGTGCCGGGCCTGAACCGAGCGCCCTGGAATGAGACCCGCGTGGTGTTGAAGACCGCATTGCTGAAGTCCCCGCCGTCGAAGACGACGTCAGTGAAGTCGAGATTGTAGCCCTGCCAGGAAACCGTGGCGTTATTCCGCAGGTGGCTGCTGATGACGCGGATGACGGTGTGGCGGACCTCGCGGATCGCACGGAAGGTGGCACGGGCACGGGCGTACTCGGCGTCGCTCTGGCCATACTCTCGCAGATCGGGATCGGGTTCGTAGGGCAGGCGCAAGTACGCGCACAGCACGTCGATGCAGGTCTGGCGTAGCTGGCGGGTAGGGGCGTCATCGGCCAGGCCGGCCAGCGCATGGACCCCGCCCAACTGGACGGCGGGGGAGGCGTCGCCGAGCTGCGCCACCGCGGCGGTGAACCGGTCGCTGTGGAGCTTGGTGTCCTCACGGAGCGCGGCGTTCTCCTCCGTGCGCTGCTTGCGGTAGGCCACGACCAGGGCCACCAGGCCGCCCAGCCCGGCCACGAACGCGAACGACAGCTTCACCAGGTCGAACAGCACCGATGAGGTGACCTGCTTCTCGTGCTTGACGCCGTGCACGTCGAGAAGGTGCAGTCCCAGCCACAGTATCGTCCCGGTGATCGCCACG
Source organism: Spirillospora sp. NPDC046719 (assembly GCF_040645715.1). NCBI lineage: Bacteria > Bacillati > Actinomycetota > Actinomycetes > Streptosporangiales > Thermomonosporaceae > Spirillospora > Spirillospora sp. NPDC046719. Next base: position 7,100 of record NZ_JBEYYT010000008.1, read on the forward strand.
GCTGCGATGAACGTGGCCGCCAGCGCAGCCCACACCGGGATCAGCCGCGCCGGTCGCCGTGCCCCGCCCTGTTGCCCGCCCATGCCGTTCAGACGCTTGCAGCGGATCCGGCGTTCACCCGTCTCAAGGCCGCCACCGGCCAGCCGTTCCGCTCCGTTCCGCTCCGTTCAACGCCGCTTAACACCGCCTAACGTTCAACATCGTTTAACGCTGTTCAGAGTCGTGCAACGCCGTTCGCCGGTGGTTCGCCGGCGCTACCCTCCGGTCGCCGGTGTTCATCTCCGGTCGAAACCGGTCGAGGGTGTTCGGCTCTGTTCGCCGGCGTTCGCGGAAGCGTTCCAGGTCGTTCGCGGTCGTTCTGGATCATTCCGGGGTGCCTGGGCGGGGCGAGGCGGTGTGTGTGCAAAATGGAACAGCGGCGACCAGCAGCGGCACAACGATCTGCGCGAGAAGTGCTGTCATGGGATCAGCACATCGCGGCGGGGTCCGCTGGCGGTCTGCTGTGGGTCCGGCCGTGGACCGGACCCACTCCGTTGGCGCGCCTGCCGCGGACCAGGAGCCTGCCGCACAATGACGAAGGGCGTGAGCCCCATGGACGCATCAGACGATCCGCCAGCCGCCCTCGACCTCGTCGTGTACGGGCCGGACCGCGCGGAGTTTGGGGTCAGCCAGATCCCCGCGGACATGATGGTCCGGGAGTTCGCGGCGGAGTTCATGCGGGACGCCTACGGGGTGCCCGGCGCCCGGAGGTTCCGGCTGATCGTCGATGTGGAGGACCCCGCCACCTCCGAGCTGCTGCGGCTCGACTCTGGCGCGACGCTCCACGAAGCCGGCCTGCGGGACGGCTCTCGCCTCTACGTCAGCCCGGAGCCCACCGCCGGAGGGTTCGGGCTGCCCGAGGTAGCCTCGTTCATCACCGGAGCGATCCTCAGCGGCGCCGTCGGGAACGCGGGCTATGACCTCCTCAGGGCGGCGTGCCGGTCGCTGGGTGGACGCTGGTCGGGCCGGAGGCGGCTCCTGGGACGACGGGCCCTACGAGCCGGTGATGCGGTGGAGATGGCCCGAGCCGCCGCCTCCATCAAGTTCAGCATCCGAGACCCGGACCGACTGCGCCTGGTCGTGGCGCGGCCGATCAGGCTGCGCTACGACCAGAGCGGGATTACCTCCATGAAGGTGAAGCGGCTCGCTTCGCTGCGCGGTTCGGCGCGCTCCTGGAGCTGCGTGTTCAGCCTGGAGGAGGCGGGCCTGCCGGCCTCGATGACGGTCGTCGTGCAGGCCAACCCGCCGGACCCGGAGCGTACGGGCGTCTACGTCGTCCTGCCCGATGAGTGAGGTGGGCTTCCGGCTGCCCCCGACAGCGGCGGGATCACAGGTCGCAGGCGAAGAAGCGTTCCGAGGGGTCGGTGTAGATCCCGGCCGGCACGCTGAACATGGTCAGCTTGACGCCCTGTCCCTCTTTCAGCACCGTGAGGCCCTGCCGCTTGTAGTAGGTCTCCAGGCCGCTCCCGGCCTCGAACTGCCCGTACAGCAGCAGGTAGCGCAGTTGGCTGTAGATCTGGCGGCACGAGGCGATGAGCGCTGCGGCGATTCCGCCCGAACGGTGCGCGGGGTCGACCGCCACGGCCTTGAGCTTGATGACCTTCAATAGGCCAACCAGCGACTCCATGTCCGGGATGCCGATGTTCCATCGTTATCTGGGGCTATTGAGCGAACACGCTGGTCAGAGGCTCGGCGCGGTATAGGCATGTCCGTCACGTAGTAGTTCTTCGAGCTGCGCCCCGAGCTTTGCCTGGCTCGTTGGACGGCCTGGTGGCGTGGGCCCGTCGGGCTGGAAGGTGTCGCTCTGCCAGGCCGGGGTGTCGCGCAGCTCGTCCTTGGCTCGCCCGGTGAGCTCCCAGGCCCGGTAGGTGTCGGGGGTGCGCTGGCCGCCGCGACGGCAGCGACAGCCGCAGCAACAGCCCATGCCCCTGTCGGGCTCGGTCGGCGAGCGCCGTCCAGGCCCAGGTCCCGGGCGCGGAGGCGTCGGCGACCTGGCCGTCGGGCTCGGCTTCCGGCGCGCGTCCGGTCTCCCAAGGTGTTGCCGATGTGTTCAGGGTCGCTGCAGGCCCACCGGGTGCAGGGCTTGTCGGTGACGGTGTCTTCGGGGTCGTTGGCGCAGGGAGTGCTGGCTTCGCGCCTCACGTAGGCGGTGCCAGCGCTCTGGGCTGTCTAGGAGGGCGCATGGAGCTGCTGACTGATCTTTGTGGCGATCGTCTGCAGCCGGTGGGCGTCCAGGTGGCTGTCGCGGGAGGTGGTGCGCTCTGCCACGTGAGCCCATCGGTCCAGCGCGGTGAGGGTGAGGGCCCATTGGGGTGGGGTCAGTGGCACGGTGACGGTCTGGTCCGGGTGGGGCCAGGCGGTGAATCCGGCGGGTTCGGTGGGCCAGTCGGGCAGTTGCGCCCATCCGGTCTCACGGATACGCAGGGCCAGCTCGGCGACCTGGTCGTCACCGGCGCCGAGAGAGGCTTCGTTGTCGAGCACCGCGTCGACTTGCAGCCAGTCGCTGACCGGCAGCGTCACCGGGCGCGGGGGCTCCTGGGGTGCGTTCATATCCACGTTCCTGCCCAGGCGGTCTCCCGCCGCCGCGCCCTGCGAGCGAGCGGCGGGAGATCCATCGAGTGCGGTCCTTGGCCGGCGCCGGTGCCAGCGCTGGTGCCTGGACCCGCCACGGGCTAGACTTGGACGTAGAAGGGGTCGTTGTCGATGACGCGGTTCTGCTTGTAGAAGCCGGTGATGAACCCCGCTTGCTTGTTTTGCTGGTCGGTGGGGACGAAGGCCCAGCCGTGCCCCATCCCGGTCAGGGCGTTGCCGCCTTCCTTGGTGGAGGCGAAGGGGTACTCGTCGCAGAACTTGCCAGCCGGGCGGGGTCCGGTGACACGGATGTTGCAGGCTTCCTCGCGGTTCTCGCGTTGCTCGGCCGGGTCGGCTTCGCGATGCAGCGCGAAGGCCGGCTTACCGGGCACGCCGTAGCCCCCGCGGGCCTGGATGCCGCGGATGTTGTCGGCGATGTCGGGCAGCTGGGTCATACTCGTCATGGTCGGGATGTAGGCGGGGTTGATACAGCCGGCCAGCAGGCCCTCGAACTCGTCGTCGCAGCGGACCCTGATCTGCAGGACGCCGTGTCCCGTCGTGGTGGTGTCGGCTTCGGGGATGCGCGGGGTGATGTTGACGGCCAGCTCGGGTTCGTGGTGGGAGCGGGTGGTGTCGAGGTAGGAGAAGGTGCCGCTGTAGCTGGCGCCGGCGGCCATCGAACCCGACAGGGAACTGCTGGTGGAGCAGGGGTAGTCGCAATCGGGGTCGAAGTCGGCGCCCGACCCCGCGGGCAGGCTTGAGGACAGGACCTGGTCAGCTTCACGGTGAACGACGGAGAGTTGACCTTGGTGGTCAGCTCCAGCGTGGAGCGGTAGTCGGCCTCTCCATGGGGGACGCCGTCGACCAGCCGCAGCACCCGGCCGGTGCGGGTCTCACACGAGGTGAACCGCGTCATCTCCGCACAGGCGGCCACGGACTGCGCATGACCTCGGGCTGGGATGTCCCAGATGGCCTTGGCCTGGCGAGTGTGCCCGCCCGGGCCGGTCGCCCGGTTGGGAGCGGGCGAGGGAGACATGCGGCGAAGGCCGCTGGAGGCGTCGTCGGCGGAGAACCTGATGTGGTGTGGCGGGACCGCCGAGGCTGCGGGAGCTAGCACGCCGAGCGTCAGCGTGACCAGCCCGACCAGCGCGATTGTCCGGCGCACCCGCCCGAACCTTGCGGCCAGGGAGCTGTGCATCGAACCTCTTCGGGATTGAGGGACGCGGGGTGCGAGCACAATGTGTTACCGGTCAGCTACTCAATCCAGAGGCGCGGGAGTCACTCGTCGCTTACCGGGATCCTGCGATCACCTGCGGGACAACGATCCGTTGCGTCCGGATCCGGCATGCCTGCCGTTGAACCGGCCGGTGATGGTCGGGCGCCTGATCGCCATGCGCCGCTTCCGCCAGCCGCGCGGTCGAGGACCCGCACACGTTCCTCGGCGCCAGGGGTGCGTTCGGAGGCACGGGCCGTTCGGTGGCCGGTCAGCTGGCGGCGGGTGGCGGCCTTGGTCTGCACACCGGCTAGCGAGTACGAGCCGGGCGGCGGATCGGCGATCAGGCGTTCCACGATGTGCAGAGCGTGCGGCCGCCCACCCGCCGGACGCGGGTCGCGACGGGCTTGGCGCCGTCGGGCGGCGGCGGCAGCGTCGGATCGGGGAACGGGTCAGCAAGCATCGGTGGCTCCCAGCGGTCAGTGGGGCCGTGCAGAGCGCGGCGGTCGCCGCCGCCCGAAGATCCTGATCGTGCGGATCTCGTAGCGGCCTGGGTCGTAGGGGTACAGGTGAACGACCAGCAGGCGCCTGCTCCGGGTGAGGCGGAGGATCACCACCCGGTGGTCGGGCTCTGGGCCGTGGGGGTCGATGCGTTCGATGTCCATGTAGCGGATGCGGCGGCGGGAATGCCCCACGGCGACGGCGGCGTCCATGGCCGCACGAACAACCTGCGCGTCGGTCATCAGCGACCGGATCGGTGGTCTGTCCCGGGGAGGGTGATGGCGCCGAAGCAGCCGCCGGACGGTCGCGACCAAGCCGGCGTCGGCGCGGTTACCGAGCACCCCACTCACGACCGCGGCGTTGGTGAAATCGATGGCTTCTACCGAGAAGCCACCCCAAGCGGGCTGTTGGCGGGGTGGCTCTGACCAGGTCGGGAGCCCGGCGCTCGGCGGGGCCGCGACCGAAGGCGTTTCCGCGGCAGCGTGTTTGCCCGTGGCCGAGTCCTCGGGTGATGGGCTTAAGGGCTGGGAGGTCAGGCAGCCGACCTCCCAGCCAAAGCCCACTACCAGTGCCCGCCCATCCTCCGGCATCGCTAGCGCCGACACCGCGCGCGGGAAGTCGAAACGGTGCACCACTACACCCTTGGCCAGGTCCCACACTCGCACCGTCTCATCGAAGACAGCGCTGGTGACGGCGACGGGCCGACCCTCCAGCACCGTGCACGCCACGGCGTAAACCCCGTGGGTGTGGCCGGTGAGGGGCTCGCCGCGCGGGGCGCCGGTGGCCAGGTCCCATACCCGCGCCGCCCGATCGAAGACAGCGCCGGTGACGGCGACGGGCCGCCCCTCCAACACCGTGCACGCCACCGTCCACACAATGCCGTCGTGGCCGGTGAGCGGCTCACCGACCAGAGTTCCCGTGGCCAGGTCCCACACTCGCACCGTCTCATCGCCGGTGCCGCCGGTGACGGCGACGGGCCGACCCTCCAGCACCGTGCACGCCACTGCGTGGACCCCGCCGTGGTGGCCGGTGAGCGGCTCGCCATGCGGAGCGCCGGTCGCCAGGTCCCACACCCGGACCGTCTCATCGCCGGTGCCGCCGGTGACGGCGACGGGCCGACCGTCCAGCACCGTGCACGCCACGGCGTAAACCCCGTGGGTGTGGCCGGTAAGGAACTCGCCGCGCGGGGCGCCGCTGGCCAGGTCCCACACCTGGACCGTCCCATCGCCGCCGCCGGTGACGGCGACGGGCCGGCCCTCCAACACCGTGCACGCCACCGTGTCCATCCAGCCCCTATTGCCGGTGAGCGGCTCACCGACGAGAGTTCCCGTGGCCAGGTCCCACACCCGCACTGTCCCATCGCCGCCGCCGGTGACGGCGACGGGTCGGCCCTCCAACACCGTGCACGCGACCGCGTCCACCCCGCGGGTGTGGCCGGTGAGGGACTCGCCGCGCGGGGCGCCGCTGGCCAGGTCCCACACCCGCACCGTCCAATCGCCGCCGCCAGTGACGGCGACGGGTCGGCCGTCCAGCACCGTGCAGGCGACCGCGTCCACCCCGACGGTGTGGCCGGTGAGGGGCTCACCCAGTTGGGTTCCGGTGGCCAGGTCCCACACCCGCACCGTCTCATCGCGGGTGCCGCCGGTGACGGCGACGGGTCGGCCCTCCAACACCGTGCACGCGACCGCGTCCACCCCGCGGGTGTGGCCGGTGAGGGGCTCACCGAGTTGGGTTCCGGTGGCCAGGTCCCATACCCGCACCGTCGCATCGCCGCCGCCGGTGACGGCGACGGGTCGGTCGTCCAGCACCGTGCAGGCGACCGCGTCCACCCCGTCGGTGTGGCCGGTGAGGGGCTCACCCAGTTGGGTTCCGGTGGCCAGGTCCCACACCCGCACCGTCTCATCGCGGGTGCCGGCGGTGACGGCGACGGGCCGACCGTCCAGTACCGTGCAGGCCACTGCGCGCACCCCGCCGTCATGTCCGGTGAGTGGCTCGCCATGCGGAGCGCCGGTCGCCAGGTCCCATACCCGCACCGTCGCATCGCCGCCGCCGGTGACGGCGACGGGCCGACCGTCCAGCACCGTGCAGGCGACCGCGTGCACCCCGCCGTCATGTCCGGTGAGTGGCTCGCCATGCGGAGCGCCAGTGGCCAGGTCCCACACCCGCACCGTCCCATCGACGCCGCCGGCGACGGCGACGGCGACCGGCCGACCGTTCAACATTGTGCAAGCCACCGCCCCCACCAGGCCGTCGTGGCCGGTGATGGTGGAGCGGTGGGCAGGGCTGATCTGGCTGCGGGTGATCCACGCCGGACGCCATGGGAACCGGGCGGCGCTAGGACGCAGGGCATGGGAGAGAGCGGACGCCTGGTGGCGCAGTGCGTCGACGGCGAGCACGTCTTGGCGTGCTCGAGCCGTGCGGGTGCGGTGCTCTGGGATCGAGGTCCGGTACACCGCGGCGTTGCGGCGGGCCCGCGTGCTGTGCGCGCGGTGCAGGAGCGGGAGCAGTGTCTCGGGGGCGGCGTGGACCAGGAACTGCGGATCGGTCAGCAGTTCATCGAGGCGTCCGGCGGCGGCGGCGTGCTGCGCGGCGTGCCGCAGCTCGTACTCGCCCGCCTCCACCCACGCCCGCGTCGCAGTGTCGCCTTCCGTGGCATCACGGGCAGCGCCCGTGTCGGCGTCTGGATCGCTGGGTGCCGTGATGCGGGGCAGCAGCCGGTCCAGCACCCGCGACTCCCAGACGCTCGCGTCCGTCACCGCCACGCCACCGCCCCTTTCCGCCGGGTCCGGCTCGGTCCCCGAGCCCACGAGCATCTGCTCCGCTCTCCGGGCCGGTGACCGTGCGGACCGGGAGTCGTGGGTGCCCTTCATGATGTCCCACCCGCCGGCCGGCCGCAGGGGCTTCCCCGGCGTCCCGTGGCGCGGTGGATCGCACGGCGAGTGGCTCATGTGCGGGCGGCTCGCCGAGTGCTCGACCACCGGCGACGGGCGGAAATCCGAGATCGCCGGGTGCCGGACCGGAACCGGACGGGATTGACTGATTCGCCGAGCCGCTGGGGAAGAGACCGTTACTCTCCGGTTCTGGGCCCGCCGGCCGGCGGGCGCCGGGGAGGCGCCGCCGGATGGAAGGGGCTGGGGGTGGAGGGTCCGACACGGCGGGCGTTGTGCGCGGTGATCGGGTCGTTCTCCAGCGGCGAGCAGGAACCCGCGCCGGGCACCCTGGCCGACATTCCCGACGCGGGCACGCTGCGGGGCGAGATGGTGGCGGCGTTGCAGGGGCTGGGCTACGACTGCACCGTGCTGGAGGACGACCCGCCCGCCGCCGAGCTCGGCGCCGCGGTGCGGGGGTTCTTGGCCGAGCCGATGCCGGCCGACGGGCTGCGGATCGTGCATGTGCTCAGCCACGGCGCCAAACCGGTGAACATCGGGGGGTTGGAGGTGTGCGGCGGGGACGGCGAGCACGGCGCCGCCACCGACGTCGAGGACTGGCTGAAGCAGATCGACCGCGACCCGGCCGCGCCGGCGACGCTGGTGCTGCTGGATGTGTGCCGGGCCGGGACCGCGACCCGGCTGCCACACCAACTGACGATCGGGCGGCGCCGCAGCGTGGTGCTGGCCGCCTCAGCAGCCGCCGACCCCGCCTACGACGCCAACTTCACCCGCGCCGCCATCACGGCGTTGACCAAGGTCGCCGACGGCCACTACGACGTCGCCCGCGGGTTCGACTTCGTGAGTCCCGGTCAGGTCGCCCGGGACATCGAGGCGATGGTCGCCGCCCCCGGATACGGCCAGCAGGTGACCTCCAGCCTGCACTCCCTGCTGGACGATGTGCCCCGGTTCCGGTTCTTCCCCAACCGGAAACCGCACGACGCCGACCAGCTCCCCGAGGGCATCGACCCGGGCATCGGTGACCTGGCGGTGGGCCTGGACCCCGTGCACTTCATCGACCGCGCCTACGCCTCCGGCCTGTTCCCGCGCATGGCCACCGGACTGTTCCAGGGCCGCGACCGGCTACTGCACCAGCTGTCGGCGTGGCTGGACGGGACAGGGACAACCGCCAGCGCATCAGCCGGACCAACGACAGATGGCACTGCGGTCCAGCGGGCCGCGGTCGAGGGCGCTGAGGGCGGGAGGGTCGCGGGCGGGAGGTTGCGAGTGGTGACCGGAAGCCCCGGCTCGGGCAAGTCGGCGCTGCTGGGGGTGCTGGTGTGCGCCGCGCATCCGCAGTTGCGCACCGCGACCGACCCGGCGTGGAACCGGCTCGCGCACGTACCCTCGCGCAACCAGGACCTGGTCGCCGTGCACGCCCGGCAGCTGACCACCCAGCAGGTCATCGACTCCCTGGCCCGCCAGCTGCGGCTACCACCCCCCAACGGCACGAACCCCGACCCCGCGGACACCGCCGGCTCGGGCGCCGAAGCGCGCGGCGGTGCCGCCGATGCGGCGACCGGCGCGGCAGGCTCACCGGCGCAAGCGGCGCGACGGGAGGGGCGGCAGGCGACGTGGCGGGAGGGGTGGAGCATGCAGGACCTGCTCGAGGGCATCACGGCAGCGTCCACACCCCCGGTGGTCGTGATCGATGCTCTGGACGAGGCCGCGCAACCCGCCGAGCTTCTGCAACTGCTGCTGCGGCTGGCCGACCGCGCCGGAGGCCAGGAAACCCACCACGAGCGCGACGGCGGTGGGCGGGACGGCGATGCGTGGGGCGGCGGTGGTTGCCGACTGCTGGTGGGCACCCGCCGCTGGCGGCAGTTCACCCCGCTGCTGGAACGCGCCCGCGCCCACGGCGGGCTGATCGACCTCGACGACGAACCCGCCGGCGAGGTCCGCCGGGCTATCACCGGCTACGTCACCGCGCTGCTGGCCCGCCAAGCCCCATACGACACCGCCGCCTACGCCAACGCCCGCACCGCCTTCGCCGAAGGCCTGGCCACCGCCCTCACCACCGCCCCCTCACCGGCGTCGAACCCTCAGCGGACCGGGAGGCTGGACAGCGGACCGGTCCGCTCGCCGTCCCACCCGACTTCCGGCCCTCTTGGGAGCGCTTTGGACGGCGGCGTCTCTGACAGCGTCTCTGGAAGCGGCTATGGCGATGTCAGCGGTGGGCTGTCGGGCGGTGTGGCCGACGCCGACGATCCCGGCTGGGGCCCGTTCCTGGTCGCCGCGCTGTACACCCACCACAAGGTCACCGACCAGGCACTGCCCGCCGACCCGGCGGCGGCGCGGGCCCGCGGCGCGCAGGTCCCCCTCAGCCTGCCGGAGGTAATGGAGATGGACCTGCAGGCTCGCCGCCAAGACCAGTGGGCGCGGCCGCTGCTGGCCGCCTGCGCCTTCGCCCGCGGCGACGGCATGCCGCTGGACACCCTCATGCACGTCGCCCCGGTCTTCCACCCCGACACCCAGCCCGCCGGCCGCCCCGTCGCGGACCCGACCTTCGAACAGGCCCAGGCCAGCCTGGCCAACATCCGCTTCTACCTGCGGCTGACCCCCGACCACCGCGGCGTCATCCACTACCGGCTGTTCCACCAAGGCCTCACCGACTACCTGCGCCACCACCCCACCGCCCCATGACCCCGCCCCCCACCAGCCCCCGCCACTGGGAAGCCCAGATCCTGGAACGGCTCCTGCCCGCTCGCGCCACCGACGGCCCCGCGGCGCCCCCGACGCTCCCCACAACACCCCGCACCACAATCCAACCGGCGGATCCTCGACCGAGGCCGACACCAGCCGAGCGGCCACGCGCGTGGGCGACCGCCGACCACTACGCCCTGACCCACGCCGCCGACCACGCCGCCGCCGCCGGCCGACTCGACGAGCTGCTCACCGACCCCGAATTCCTCGTCCACGCCGACCCCACCGGGCTGATACCACTACTGAACCGCGCTCACGGCGAGCGCGCCCGTCGCTACGCCGCCCTGTATCACACCTCCGCCCACCGACATCGGAACCTGACGCCACAAGCACGCCGCACACTGCTGGATATTGACGCCGCTCGCCACCAAATCCCTGGTCTCTTCGCAGCTTCGCAAGGCGCCAGCAACGAGTCGATATGGCGACCACTCTGGTCGACCGGTGGCCAGATCAGCGGCGCGAACCTCGGCGTCCTTAACGGCCACAGCCGGGTGCACGCGGTGGCGTGCACCGAGTTGAACGGCCGCCCGGTCGCCGTCACCGGGGGTGGGGATGCGATGGTGCGGGTGTGGGACCTGACCACCGGCGCCCCGCGCGGCGAACCGCTCACCGGCCACACCGACACAGTGGACGCGGTGGCATGCACGATGGTGGACGGCCGCCCGGTCGCCGTCACCGGCGGCGCCGATGGGACGGTGCGGGTGTGGGACCTGACCACCGGCGCCCCGCGCGGCGAACCGCTCACCGGCCACACCGACACAGTGGACGCGGTGGCATGCACGATGGTGG